>NZ_LARE01000012.1:0-66572 GCF_000980245.1 Odoribacter sp. N15.MGS-14 | reverse complement strand
AAAAGAAAACCTGTGCACTATCCATGTGGGCATACCCATCTACTTCCAGTGTCACAGGCAGGGAAAATTCCTCCGATCTTACTTCGACAACCTGCTCCTCCTGACAACTGCCCAAACTGAATACAATTATCATCCAGACCCCAACCGTATAATACCACCCGATCTTCATTTACCAATTAACGATGTTTCATCTTAGCATTTAATTTCGTCCCCCTCTTCCTCTGACACTCCCTCCACCATTTATCATCTGGCATTTAAATCGTAATCGGTGGTTCCTGATCCACATTCCATTCGACATCGACATCGATCAGGGAATTCACATTCACTTTCCAGATATTTCCCGGCTGATCCGGGTCGATAGTAGCCGTCACCTTGGTAATGGTATTTGGTTTCAGCACATATTTAGGTAAAGTTATAGGTTGTTTAGGACCGTTTACCAGATAAAAAGTAGTCAGAAAAGTCGAGCTGTCTCCCGCAACGGTCGGCAGCGTCACATACGTCAAAGTAATGCTGTCTTTTACTTGTTGCCGATACTGATTAGAGACAAAAACATAACTCCCTGTCCTCCCCGGAAAGGTCCCGTTCATATTAAAAGAACTATTTACCATTTCAATATCCATATCGATCCGGTCGACAACACTGGGTATTTTCTCTAAAGTAAGAGCAAACATAGCGACCTTACGGTAAAGAGACAATACCGGCAGATTCGTTTCGGAAGTAGCTCCCACCTGAACCACATCGGAACTTCCCCAAAACAACCGGGAAGCTTCTTCTCCTGACCTTACCACTACCAGTACCTGATTTAAAGTACTTCCTGCGGTCACTCCCTGTAAAGAAACATTCGGCAAGGCATTGCCTAAGGAATCCTGTACATTCCCTACTCCCACGATTTTATAGTTTGCCAGCGGTACAGAATCAAAAACAAACTCCCGGGGTACAGTAAAACCAGGTTGAGTACTCATAGTATTTTCTGTCAATGCTTCCAGTTGGGATTTATCCAACAACATATTCCGGTACAGTACATAATCACCGGTTGTATTTTCCCGAAAAAGAAAAAGATTCAACGATTTTACGTAAGTAGTCAAGTTTTCTCCGACCACCGTTCCGACACGTCCCGCCAAAGCCACTGCGATATTTCCGGTCGAATCCTTCGCAGGAGGGTAGGGTTTGTAACTGTCATCTTCGCGACAGGCCTGCAAAATTATTAAAAGTAGTAATCCCCCGAATAAATATACTCCTCTCATTCTATTCATTTTTAATTTTAAGAGTATACTTCCCTGCTTCCTGAAAAGTTTCGATTTTCCTGTATTTTGTTTTCACAATTTTTATCAGATCGGTAACCGCCGGGAGTTACCTTATCGGCTTTTCATTACAGAACAGGGTATACCTTACACCGGTCTTACCGGAGAAACTTTTACTTCGTTTGTTCCTGCTGTTTATATCGGAGAATATGTTGCCTGTCAGCTGGCTTCTAATCAAGTCAGGGATAAAAAAGGGATATAAAACTTACCCGTGCTCACGCATCTTACAGAAATAATAAAAATCGACCAAATGACCATTCTTGACTGCAGCATGATGCAAAACAGCTTCCTGTCGATACCCCGCTTTTTGCGATACATGCATAGAAGCGGGATTCGTACTGAATACAATCGTGTACAATTTTTCGTAATGAAAATTTTGAAAAGCATATTCGGTGATATCCTCCAACACTTTACTCATAATGCCATGCCCCCAATATTTTTCCCCGATCCAATATCCCACCTCGGCAGTCACTCTTTCTACATCTCCTTCGGATCCGAATCCGATACTTCCCACCGCTTTTCCTTCAACCTCGATAGCAAAACGCATCGGTTTGCCCGGCATAGCTTTTACCATACTGATGTAATCGAATGCATCCTGTTTGGTATAGGGATGCGGAAAATTATCCATTAAGTTATTCCAGATTTTGTTGTTATCGGCATTTTCTGCCAAGGATTCACAATCGGAGTAACTGAATTCCCGGATGACATACCCTTCTCCCTCGATCCGCACTCCCTGTTTTTTTCCCTGTAAAATAAAGAACTCATCTGCCCCACTCGTCGATCGGGGCAACTCGGTTTTACCTGTTTTCATAGTTGTCAGATTCTTTCGAATCTCTCCTTTTTCAGATTTGTTTGTTTTAATTTTAAACGCCACAAACATACAGAGATATTTCATCGGGTGTAACTATTTTTCCTCAAAAAAAATTCATCCGACGAAAGATATTTCTGACATTCCGAAAACCGGATATTCAAATAATTTTATACATTCGCGATTTGGATGATCACGAACAGATGAAATATAAAACACTGATAATCAAAGGTATTTTTCAATCACTTGACGAATTTGTGTTGCTTGCATCGCCCCACTCTGCCGCCAAACCATTTTACCTGCTTTGAATAACATCAATGTCGGTACCGCCTGTACCTGATAGGAATTTACCAACTGCCTGTTGACCGGGGAATCGATATCTATTTTCACAATTTTCACCCGCTCCCCCAACTGCTTTTTCAGGCCTTCCAATACGGGATGCATCATTTTACAAGGTCCGCACCAGGTAGCGAAAAAATCTACGAACACAAGGGTATTTCCCTGAATGATGTCTTCGAATTTTGCCATAACTTTATGCTTTAGGTCTGCTTATTTATATCGCAGATCATGCTGACAAGTTACGCTTATAGGGACTCTATTTTCAATCGGTAGTCGGATCCAAAATTGACGATATAAAAACCCTGATTTTCTTTACCGGCTTGACCTTCCATCTTTTGAAAATAAAAACGCGAAAAATCACCGTTACGCGGATAAAATTCAAGTGCATCCAGTGTCCGGTCCCGGTATTTTGCCGCCAATTCAATAAAATAAAGACTCATATCGAAAGCCTTATAGGCCAGATTATTCGGTTCGGTATAAAAATATTTCCGGTATTTTAAGGCAAACCGTTTGGCAGGCTCCGTGGTATTGTCCACATAACTATAGGTAAAGATCTTCGTATTCAGTTTGAAATAAGTCTCATGATCTACCGAAGTAAAGGCCTGCCATTCCGGGAAGCCGACGACGGTAATCCGATAACCATCCGTTAAAGCCGATAATACCGGTAATATCTTACTGACTTCAGCTTCTTTCGTAGTAGGCAGAATGATTATATTTTCCCGGTCGGGCAACAATTGCAAACGCAATCCATCCAACGGAACTGCCGAAGTATTCCAATCATAAAAATTCATACTGCCGATCCGATGCATATACTCCTTAAACAAGCGAATATCTTCCAGGTCTGAATGACTGACCTCGTTCCCTGTCAGATTCAGACAAACCAGATTCGCTTCTTCCGCTTCTTCGCGCAACCAATCACTCATCGCAACAGTCAGTGCTTTCATAGAAGGGTTGACCTGGATAAAATCAGGATACACGCCAAATTCTTCACTTCGGGAAGATAAGGGATAAATGACCGGGATATTTTTATTCGTTAAATCATCCATTAAGGCCTTATACACCGAGCCATATACCGGACCGATGATCAGGTCGGGATGAAACCGGTCGATTTCATCGACCATAGTATACATTTTCTCTGCACTCCGTTCGGTATCGAAAACCTTCAGGTTAACTTTGTATCCTTGATTTTTCAAGCTGTCCACCGCCAGCAATACCCCTTCATAAAAAGAAATAAATTGCTCGGAGCGGGCAGAAATCTGTACCGGCATTTTTTCCACCAGCGTATCGACAAATACAGGATAATCTTTTGCAGAAAAAGGGAGCAGTAAAGCCACCTTCACAAAAGGATCGACAGGCATCACTACTTCGGAGATATAATCCGGAATCTCCATTTTATCGGTAGCCCCGATAACAGTCGTAGTCTCTTTTTCCGGTTCTTGTTCCGTTTTTTCGTTTTTTTGCATCAGGGCATTTTGCAGGATATCGGTCACGGACGCTTCTTCCACTTTTTTCACGCTCTCGTTTCGAACCGGACGCTCAGGGCGAATCTCCTGCTTTTTTCCCACCGAAGCTTCGATTTCTTCTTCACCCAATACAGAAAGATCGATTTCAGCCAAAGGCAACTTCACCACAGCTCCTACCGCCAGGGGTTGATTCTGGGCATATCCTTCATTGAATTTCAATAAACGTTTCGGTTTTATCTTATAAAGCCGGGCGATGGAATAGAAAGTCTCTCCTTTAACCACTTTGTGATAATAAAATTTGTCGTCCTGTTGCACAAAAGGATCGGTATAAGGCACTTTCAATACCTCGTATAAACTCAACGCATTATCTTTCTTATCATTTAAACTCTTTACCTCGTCGATGTTCGCTCCGTATGCCTTACATATCGAATACAAAGTCTGACCGGGTTGCACGGTATGCAAATAATAACTCTTTCCCCGAATCACAACGATATCGTTGGACTTTGTTACCGCAGTCCCTTGCCCGATTACCTGACCGCAAGACCATAAAAGCAAAAACAGAAATAATAATTTTAGCATAGCTATTCCTATTAATAAGCAGCAAATTTAGAAAAAATAGTAGATAATTTAAAAATCTGCGCTATTTTTGCAAGTTGATGAACCCAGGCTTTCACAACAAAGGCCATAAACCAAATTGTAACCGATGAAAAAATTTCCGGCAAGACTCACCTTTTACCTGCTGAATCTGTTAGCAGCCATTCTTCTCGTTTGTGTGATAGGTTATTTTGTTCTATCCCATCTGGAGAGTTATACCCAACACGGACAATTTATTCCGGTTCCTGCCTTTAACGATTTGACAGTGGAGGAAGCACACGCGGTAGCCCGGCATGCTCATTTAACTGTTGTGGTGACCGACTCCCTGTATGACGATGCGGCCAAACCGGGAGTCGTGCTCGAACAATCACCGGTAGCCGGAGCACACGTTAAAGAAAACCGTCTGATCCATCTGATCATCAATGCCCATAACCCTGAAAAAGTGGTTTTCCCGAACCTGCAGAATGCTGCTTACCGGCAGACACTGCAAACCCTGACCAGCCGGGGATTCAAAATCGGTCATATCGAATATGCCCCGTCTGAATTTCATAATCTGGTATTGGATCTTAAACATGACGGAGAAAATATCGTTCCAGGGAGCTTATTGACCAAAGGAGCCCTTATCGATATCGTGTTAGGAAGTGGAAATGGAAGGAATACAGTCGTTCTCCCGCAACTGACCGGGAAAAATCTGCAGGAAGCCCTGGATATCCTTCGTAAATCTTACCTGAATCTCGGCGAAGTACTCCCGGATGCCAGTATAAAGAGTAAAAACGATGCCTACTTGGCTGTCATCTACGAACAGGATCCTTTGGGCGAGACGACAGTCGAAGGAGGTACTTATGTCAACCTGCATATCACCCTACAAAAAGATAAAATTGCAGCACTCGACTCCTTGATGGTTACCGAATAAAAACGTGAACTAAAACAGCATCCTATGCCCGAATTTGAAGAAGAGGAAGAATTATTGGAAGAAGAAGAGGAAGGACAAGCATCCGAAATGTACGAACACCACCGGATCGAAGCGGATAATGGCCAGAATCTGCTCCGGGTGGATAAATTTCTGATGTCACGTCTGCCGAATGCTTCCCGCACAAAAATTCAGGAAGCTGCCGATGCCGGAAATATTCTGGTAAACGGGAAGGCTGTCAAATCGAGTTATAAGGTAAAACCCAAAGATATCGTATCGGTCGTCATGGCCTATCCCCGTCGGGAAATCGAGATCATACCGGAAAATATCCCCCTGAACATCGTTTACGAAGACGACGACCTGATGGTAGTCAATAAACCCGCCGGGATGGTAGTACATCCCTCCTACGGGCATTATACGGGCACTTTGGTGAACGCTCTGGCCTGGCACCTGAAAGGTAATCCGCTTTTTAAAGACAATAACGATCCGCGTCCCGGATTAGTCCACCGGATCGATAAGGACACGTCGGGATTATTGGTCATCGCCAAAACCGAAAAGGCCAAAACCCATCTGGGATTACAATTTTTCAACAAGACTTCCGACCGGAAGTATGTAGCCGTTTGTTGGGGTAACCTGGAAGACGAAACCGGAACGATCACCGGACATATCGGGCGCAACCTGACCAACCGCAAAGTCATGGCCTGTTTTCCGGACGGCAGTCATGGCAAACACGCCGTAACGCATTACCGGGTATTGGAACGCCTGGGCTATGTGAACGTAGTTGAATGTATTTTGGAAACCGGCCGAACCCATCAGATCCGTGCTCATTTCAAATATATCAAACACCCGCTTTTCAACGATAAAGAATACGGGGGAAATGAAATTCTGAAAGGTACCACCTTTGCCAGGTACAAACAGTTTGTCAACAACTGCTTCGAAATTTGTCCCCGACAGGCACTGCATGCGAAAACCTTGGGATTCGAACATCCCACCACAGGTGAACGCCTGTCGTTCGACTCGGAAATCCCGGACGATATGCAGCAACTGATACAAAAATGGCGGGCATATATCCAATCCCGGGAAGAATAACAGGGATTCCGGGACGGTTCTTCCATCCCACTTTTTCTCAAACAAATCGTTCGGGCAACCAATCACCAGGCATTTCCCGTCAGGCCATACTCCCGCCCTCTTTCTCTACATAATGTAACAATATGACAACCATTTCACCGCATCAGCCGACACTAGCAAAAATAAACCCTACCTCACAATAAGTCTTTCCGGAATTTAAGTTCCACAAAAGTGAGATTTAAACTTTCAGGCAACCTCTTCGGCAAAAATTTTTCTGTCAAGACATCCGGTTTTTATAATCTTCGTAACCGAATTTACGGACCAGACGAAAACCGGTCTCAGGATTCCAAATTCCGATGGAAGGATGGGTGACCCCGTTGAACATGGTCGTTTTGACCATCGTATAATGAATCATATCGCGAAAAACGATACGATCTCCGACCCGGGGCTCACGTCCCCCGTCAAAAGCCCAATCTCCATAGTAATCACCGGCCAGACAACTGTTTCCTCCCATCCGCCAACGCTTTTCCCCTTCGGCAGGTTCATGAGTGCCTAAAATAGCCGGCTTATAGGGCATTTCGAGACAATCGGGCATGTGACAGGCAAAAGAAACATTCAACATCAAAGTATCGACACCTCCGTTACTGACTTTATCTTCGACAGTGGCCACCAGACAACCGGTATCCCAGGTAAATGCACTACCCGGCTCGAGAATGATCCGTAAATGCGGATAACGCGAACGAAAATCACACAAGATATGAATCAGTTCCTCCTCATCGTAATCTTTATGAGTCATCAAATGTCCTCCCCCCATATTCAACCATTTGATTTGCGGGAAAAACCGGCCGAATCGTTCTTCGACAGCAGCCAGCGTACCTCTCAAATCATCCGGACGGGATTCACACAACGAATGAAAATGTAAACCATCGATTCCTTCCGGTAAATGAGTCAGGTCGGTAGCCAATATGCCCAGACGGGAAGTGGGACTGGCCGGATTGTATAAATCGGTTTCAACAGTAGAAAATTCCGGGTTTACCCGCAGCCCACAAGAGACACCTGCCCGATGGGCCCGCCGTCCGAAACGCTCGTATTGTCCCAACGAATTAAAAGTGATGTGGTTGCTGCAATTCAATATCTCGTCGATCTCTCCTTCAGTATACACCGGAGCATAAGTATGAGCCGGAGCGCCATATTCTTCAAAAACAAGACGAGCCTCCGCCAGCGAACTGGCAGTGGCTCCATCCGAATGTCTGCTGAGTTCCGGAAAAATACTCCACATAGCGTTGGCCTTCAAAGCTACGATAATCTCTGCTCCGGTAGCCTTCCTCACCTTGTCGATCACCCTCAGGTTGTCTGCCAGCAAAGTTTCATGCAATACATAGCAAGGAGAGGGGACAGTGGATAAATCCCAGTTGCTCAGAATCGTATCCTTATCGATCATACTTCCAGGTCGATATCGAATTTTTCAACCCAAGGCAATCCTTGTTCTCCTAATTCTGCCAGGAATGGATCCGGATCGAATTGTTCCACATTATACACTCCTGCGCCTTTCCAAAGTCCTTTTGCAAACATCGCGGCTCCCAGGGCAGCCGGAACACCGGTGGTGTAGCTGACAGCCTGTGTACCGGTTTCTTTGAAAGCAGCTTCGTGGTCACAATTGTTATAAATATAATAAGTATGTTCTTTGCCGTCTTTGAGCCCTTTAATGCGGCAACCGATCGAAGTCTCGCCATGATAGTTGTGGCCTAAGGATTTCGGATCGGGCAATACGGCTTTCAGGAATTGCAAAGGTACGATCTTCACTCCGTTGAATTCCACCTCGTCGATACGAGCCATACCGATATTCTGAATCACCCGCAAATGGGTCAGGTATTCCTGTCCGAAGGTCATCCAGAAACGAGCCCGTTTGATGGTCGGAAAATTCTTGACCAGAGATTCCAGTTCCTCATGGTACAACAGATAAGACTCTCTTTCCCCGATATTCGGATAAGTCAAGGTCTTATGAATTTCGAGCGGTCCTGTCTTGACCCATTGTCCGTTTTCATAAAAACGTCCGTTTTGGGTGATCTCCCGAATATTGATTTCCGGATTGAAGTTGGTAGCAAAAGCCATTCCGTGATTTCCGGCATTACAATCTACGATATCCAGATATTGAATTTCATCGAAGTGATGTTTGGCAGCATAAGCGGTAAAGATCGCCGATACGCCCGGATCGAATCCACATCCCAAAATAGCGGTCAATCCTTTTTCTTTAAAGCGTTCATGGTATGCCCATTGCCAGCTATATTCGAAATGTGCTTCATCTTTAGGCTCGTAATTAGCCGTATCCAAATAGTTCACTCCGGCTTCCAGACAAGCTTCCATAATCGTCAGGTCCTGATAAGGAAGAGCAACATTAATCACAATATCCGGCTTGAATGAACGCATAAGTCCGGTCAATTCCTCAACATGATCTGCATCCACCTGAGCGGTCTGAATACGATTACCCCCTACGGCTGCAGCAATCTCGTCGCATTTCGATTTGGTGCGGCTGGCCAGCATAATATCGGTAAAAACCTTATTCTTTGCAACTTTATGCGCAACAACGGTACCAACGCCTCCGGCACCGATAATTAAAACTCGACACATGGACAATTTTTTTTAAGTTATTACTAGTTGAGCAAAGATACAATATTTTTTGATCCAAAAAACATTTTTCATTCCAAGTCATTCAAGTAAAACAGCAATAAAATAGGATGATCTCCGGAATGGACTGTATACCCTTTATTTTTTTTAATTCGACCCCCTCCTCACTGATAACATCAGGATGAGAAGAATAACCAAACAACCGGACAAATAGGCCAAACTAACACTCCTCATACCAACATTCTTTTTCCGGGCCCTGGACCCGACAACATTTTATCTTGACTATCTCCGAACTCGACTCCTCCGTGTATGAACTAGGCTGTCCTTTAGAGACTTTCCCATGAAACAACCCAACCTGAAGTCCAACATCCCAGGTCCATCCCGGTTCTGTCGTAGAATATTTCCGGCCAGTGGCAATTTGTTTTTCTCCTATTTGAAAATTGTGTATACCATCTGTCTCTATAGTAGCTAATGCTTCAATATTTTTAAAAATCAGACCATTCGACTTTTTAGTTGAAAAGTCGATATGTAAACACCTACCTATCCCCAATACAGGAATAATTTGTTTTTCACTTTTTTAATTATTGATTGATTTGAGCACAAATAAAAAATGAAAACAAATTTATATTCTATACCATGACGGAATCACTTCAATATTTTTCCGCTAATGAGCAATAAGGTCAGTTCGGAGATTTTTGCCTGATAGAGGGCAGAAACTTTACGGTCGACGGCATCGATATAACTGCGCTGAAATTCCCTGAATTCGATTCCCGGCAAGGTTCCCAATTTATACTTTTCGAGTGCCGCATCGAGGTTATCGAAAGCAACCCGTTCGCTTTCTTCCTCAAAGCTTACGATCTGCAGGTTATTCTCGTAGGTATTGTAGAGCTGTGCCAAATCGGCTTTTACCTGCTGTTCCGCTTCCTGATAAGAAAGGGCGGCATTTTCCATATCCAATTTCGCATTTCTGATCTTCCTCCGGTTTTCCAATCGGTTAAAAATATCCACACTCAAGGAAAAACCCCAATACGGACCGTTCGAACGGTTGAGGGAAGTGACCGAGGCCGGAGATTTGGTGCGGTTGTAGTTATATCCGGCATCGAAATCCAATTTAGGGAACAAAGCGGCCCGGGCGATCTTCATGTTCAATTCAGAGACTTTCCGGTCCCGGCGTCCGATTTGCAGGGTCGTATTGTATTGCAACAGATCGGTCAACAAATCCTGATATTGCAAAGGCATATGCAGCCGGATAGAATCATCTACGTACATATGTTTTTGCAGATCGGTATTCATGATAGTATTCAGTGAAATATAAGCACTTTTCAACAATTCTTTTTCTTTCATATAATTCGAACTGTCGGCATTTAAATCGAGCTTTGCCTGTTGGGCCTCCAAACCCGACAATACTCCGATCACATATTTATCACGGGCCTCGGCATAACGGGCACTCGACAACTCCAAAGAATGCCGTGCAGCTTCGAGCTTACTGTGCTGACGTACAACATCGTAATAATAAGAACTTACTTCGACGATCAGGTTCTCGACAGCTGCCTTGGTGTTCAGTTCGCCGATCGCCAGCATTTCGGCATAACGATTGTGAGTCATAAACATTTCCATACCGTCGAACAAACGCCAGTTGAGAGAAACTCCGGCACTCAAAGCATCCGAACGGGAATTATCGGCCCTTCTGTCTTCTCCGTCGGAGACCACTTTACTATCGGTAATCGATTGTTTCTGGGCAGCATCGATACCGATAGTCGGAAGAAAAGGCCCGTAATTCAGGTTATTTTCAGCCTGCCGTTGTTGATTGCGGATAATTTTGATCGAATAATTCGATTCCAACGCCCGGGCGATACAACTATCCAATGTAATTTTAACCTGGGCAGAAGAAAACCCTGGAATAAAAAATAAAAAACAAACGATGAAGAATAGTAAACTATATTTTCCCATAATCATAATCAAAAAATTCTTTACTCTTTATGCTCTTCCCCGATCACGTTCACCTTTTCTGTCGACAGATAAGAATAAATCGCCGGAATCACGAACAAGGACAAGAAAGTAGCACATACCATCCCACCGACAACGGCGATCCCCATAGCCACCCGGCTTTCAGCACCGGCACCGGTAGCAATAGCCATCGGGAGAATACCCAAAACCGTCGACAAACTCGTCATCAGAATCGGCCGGAAACGAGCGACTGCAGCATTTTTCACAGCTATCAGCATCGGTTCACCCATCGCTTTCCGCTGGTTGGCAAACTCTACAATCAGAATACCGTTCTTCGACACCAGCCCGATCAACATGATTACACCGATCTGGCTGAAAATATTCATAGTCTGATCGAAATACCACAAGGACACCATCGCCCCGATCAACGCCAAAGGCACAGTAAACATGATGATCAGGGGATCCCGGAAACTCTCGAACTGAGCCGATAAAACCAGGTAAATGAATATCAATGCCAATACAAAAGCAAACATCAGACTGGACGAACTTTCCACAAAATCCTTCGAACTACCGGAAAGTGTCGTCTTAAAATTATCGTCTAACACATCGGCAGCAATCCGGTCCATTTCAGCCAATCCCTCTGATATCGTTTTTCGTTTAGCCAATCCAGCCGAAACCGTAGCGGCCACAAAACGGTCGTAGCGATACAATTGCGGAGGCATAGAACTCTCGGAAGTCGTCACCAGATTGTCCAATGCAATCAATTCACCATTATTATTCCGTACATAGATATTCTGTAAATCAGAGGGTTTATTCCGGTTTTCGCGGTCGATCTGACTCAATATCTGATATTGCTTCCCGTTCAGGATGAAATAACCGACCCGCTGTTCACTCATGGTCAGCTGCAAAGTCTGTGCGATATTCTGCATAGAAACGCCCAATACGGCAGCTTTATCCCGGTCGATATTGATGGTCAATTCGGGTTTGGTAAATTTAAGGTTCAAATCGGCCACCGAGAATACCGGACTTTTATTCACTTCGTCCATAAAGCGGGGCAATACCCGTTTCAGGTCGTCGAGGTTCTTGGCCTGAATAACGTATTCTACCGGCAAGCCTCCGCGACGTCCGCCAAAAGTCTGCTGTTGTGAAACCATCGTCCGGGCTCCGGTGAAATTACGTACCTGTACTCCCAATTCATCGGCAATCTCCTGTTGGGTACGTCCCCGTTCTTCGGGATCTACCAACCAAAGGTTCAAGTTGGAACGATTGGTATTTCCCCCACCGATCATTTCGATTATCTTTTCCTGTTCAGGGACCTCTTGTTCGATATAACTACTCAACTCATCGGCATATCGGCTCATATACTCGAACGTAACGCCTTCCGGAGCCGTAGAGGTGATCCGGATATTCGAACGGTCTTCGAGGGGAGCCATTTCCGAAGGAATAGCCTGCCACAATAACCAGATCACCACGCCCGAACCGATCAGTATCAAAGGAGCGATCCACCGGTATTTCATAAAACCTTCCAATGCCCGGCGGTAGTAGTTGACCATACCGTCGAAGAAAGGTTCTGTCGTACGGTAAAACCAGTTATCGGTGACATTGCGGGTAAGCAACTTGGTGGAAATCATCGGGGTAAAAGTCAGTGCGACAAATGAAGAAATAATGACCGCCCCGGTAATCACGATACTGAATTCCCGGAACAACCGCCCGGTCGTCCCCTGCAAAAAGACAATCGGGAAAAACACAGCCACCAAGGCTATAGTGGTAGCGATAACTGCAAAGAAGATCTCATTCGACCCCTTGAAACCGGCTTCGAGCGGAGACATTCCCTGTTCGATCTTCGTATAGATATTCTCCATCACCACAATCGCATCGTCGACAACCAGACCGATCGCCAGCACAATCGCCAGCAAGGTCAGAATATTTATGGTAAATCCGGCCAGATACATCACAAAAAAAGCACCGACCAAAGAGATGGGGATAGCCAATACGGGAATCAATGTCGTCCGCCAATTCCGTAAAAACAGGAAGATAATCAACACTACCAGAATAAAAGCCTCCACGATCGTGTCTTTCACTTCATTGATCGAATTGCGGATAAAGACCGTATTATCGAAAGCAATTCCGGCTTCGACGTCATCAGGCAAGTCTTTTTGCAAATCGGCCATCACTTCATACGCCCGGTCGACAATATCGATATAATTGGCTCCCGGCTGAGGAATGATGGCACAAGCCACCATCGGCACCCCATTCCGCTTCATAATCGAACGGGTATCTTCGGCATCTACTTCTGCAATACCGATATCCCGGAAACGAATGACTTTATCGCCCTCCTCTTTAATGACCAGATTATTAAAATCCTCGATCGTCATCAGTCGTCCCAGGGTACGGATAGTCAGTTCGGTATTTTCTCCCTCGATCCGTCCGGAAGGTAATTCCACATTTTCCTGAGTCACAGCGTCCCTCACATCCATAGGAGTGATTCCATAAGCAGCCAGCAAAGACGGATCCATCCGCATCCGTACGGAATATCTTTTTTCTCCCCAGATGGAGACACTACTCACTCCTGAGATCGTCTGCAAGCGTTCCTTATAGTACTGATCGGCATACATACTCAGGTCGATCAATGACCGCTGGTCACTCCGCAATGAAACCGCAAAGATCGGCTGAGCATCGGCATCCGCCTTACTCACGGTCGGAGGATCCACGTCTTTCGGCAAACGGCGCATCGCTCCGGAAACTTTATCCCGGACATCGTTAGCAGCCGTCTCCAGGTCGACCTCCAACTCGAACTCTACCGTTATATTACTCCGTCCGTCCCTACTCTGGCTGGTCAACGAACGAATCCCCGGGATTCCGTTGATAGCCGACTCCAAAGGCTCGGTAATCTGCGTCTCGATTACATCGGCATTAGCACCTGGAAAACTGGTCGATACCGAAATAATAGGCGGATCGACACTGGGATAGTCACGTACCCCCAAAAATACCAGACCGATACAACCAACCAACATCATAATGATGTTCATCACCGTTGCAAATACCGGTCGCTTTATACATGTTGACGATAAGCTCATTTGTTATAGAGTTGCTGAGTTACTGAGTTTATAGAGTTACTGAGTTGCTGAGTTTATAGAGTTACTGAGTTACTGAGTTACTAAGTTAATAGAGTTACTAAGTTGCTGAGTTTGTGAGTTTATTAAGTTATTCATTATTACATCATCGAATCACTAAATTGTCAAATCTCAGCATCCCTCCTCCTTTTTAACTTTAAACCTTCTCCCCTACCTCTAACCTTTTACCTTTTTATCTTCACCTCCACCGCCATCCCATCTCTGAGTTGCATCAACCCACCGGTGAGTACGGTATCTCCGACGCTGATACCGGAAGTCACCTCTACATTTTTCTCATCGCGGCTTTCTGTTTCGACAGGTACACTTAAGGCTTTTCCATTTTTCACGATCCACATTCTTTTTCCGTCCATTTCGGGCACGACGGCTTCTGTCGGTACGGCAATGAATTCAGATTTTCCACCCACCACCAGGTTTCCTTTTGCAAACATACCGGGCATCAACTCCCCGTTTGTATTCCGGAAACGAGCCCGTAGAAGAATCATACGGGTTTTCACGTCGATAAAAGGATCTACAGCATAAACCTTGGCCGAATAGAGTTTATCATTTCCGGTCACTTTAAAAAATACTTCCTGCCCTTTCAAATTATTATCGGCATATTTCTCCGGAATATTGAACTCATATTTCAGGGTAGAGTTGTCTACGATCCGGGCAATTTGTGAGCTGGGCTGCACATAACTACCTTCACTGACATACCGGAACCCCATTACCCCGTCGAACGGAGCCCGGATTTCGGTACGGCTGATTTTCACTTTCAGCAGTTCGATATCCGCTTCGAGCATATTATAATCGGTTTGTAACTGATCGAAGGCTTCACGGCTGATCGATTCGCGCTTCAAAAGAATCCGTTGCCGTTCGAGCTTCTCGGCCAGTAATTTTTTCTGAAACTCCGCCCGGGTCAACTGAGCCTGCAAATCGGCATCGTCTACTTTTAATAGCAGCTGTCCCTTTTTAACGGCCACCCCTTCCTGAAAGTAAATCTTTCTGACTTTTCCCACGATCTCTGCTACCAAATCGACCTCTTCGTTTGCCAACAAAGAACCATTCACCGGAAATCCGGCAGCCACAACGGAATTCTTAGCAATAATCCCCGTTACCGGAAGTCTACCTTTCCCCTTGTTACCTGGTGCATTTTGTTGTGATTGCACCCCATTTCCACCCATCCGGGGGATTATAATCCAAGCTGCCAAAGCCAGCGGAATCCCGATCTGTAATGATCTTTTTACGTATTTATTCATATTTCATCCAATAAACCAACCCTTTTTAGTTTATAAAGTTCATAAAGTTGCTCCTTCATCGCTAAAAGTCCATAAAGTCTATGTGCACCTTTTTAACGAAACCGGAGATTCCGGTCGGCCTCACACAGCCGTAAAAAAATGCCCGCAGGATTCAGAACTTTTACAAACCTGACAGACTTTACGAACTTGCTAAACGATCTAAAAATTGTAAGCCACCTTTTTCAGTTCTTTTTTCAATAAAAATAACTGTTTTGAGGTTTAGACAAACAAAACCTCCGGGAGTTTATCCCTAAAAATGTTAACACTTTGTTAAAGCCAACTCTTTCTCCTGAACATCCAATAACTCAATATAGAAAAAGCAACCGATATAATAGCGATGACAAACAATCCATAATGGCTGTCTTCCAATCCATTGTGTACATTCATACCATATAAGCTGGCAATCAATGTCGGGATCATCAAAAGCAGGGAAATAGCGGTCATACGCTTCATGATTACGTTCAGATTGTTGGAAATAACCGAAGCAAAGGCATCCATCGTACCGCTCAGGATATCACTATAGATTCGGGCGGTGTCCTGAGCCTGCCGCAGTTCGATCTCCACATCTTCTACCAGATCGGGATCGAAAAACTCCCGTTGGCTTTTTAAATTCTTTAATTTCACCAGCAGGTTGTCATTTCCTCTCAAAGAGGTAATAAAAAACACCAATGATTTTTCGATTTTCAGCAACCGTTGCAATTCGGCATTCTGAATCGATCTTTCCAGTTCTTTTTCAACGGCCCGGCTTTGGTTATTGATCTGTTTCAAATATTTGAGATACCACACGGAGGAAGACAAAAACAATCTGAACAACAGATCCCAACTCCCATCGATCGGCAATTTCTTACGCTGCATATACCGGATAAAATCGGGCAGCATATCCGTTGCGTGGTGACAGATCGTCACGAAATAATCGGCTTTCATGATGATTCCCAAAGGAACGGTGATATAGGGTATATCGTTTCCCTCATCCCGGTAGGGAATGCGCAGAATCATCAAGGTCCAGCCATCTTCCGTTTCGATACGGGGACGTTCGTCGACATCCCGGATATCGGATAAAAATGCAGAAGGAATCTTCAAATCACGAGTAAGGTAGAGCGTATCTTCCTCGGTCGGCATTTCGATATTCACCCAACAGTATTTTTGCCAGGCCTGCTTTTCGGCAAAATTATCCCTGCAACATAAAAATTTTCTCATATAAAACCCTCCATTCGTTACGAACAAAGGCCTGAGAAAACCTTTGTTCAGATTAATACTTTTGATGATAATCGTCCATATCTATTGTTATGAATTTTGCGCGGCAAAAATAGAAAAAGAAATCATTTTTTCAAATCGATATATATCGGTAAATGATCGCTATATCCACCGACATAACGCGGTCCCCGGTAAGTAGGACAAGGTTTGTATCCGAAATAAGTTTTATCTTCTTCCAGTAGAAAAGAAGCTGAAAAAACAGTAAGCCGCCGATCGGCTTTCCAGACAGAGTGCCCATCCAGTAAAGCTCCCGAAAGAATCAGGTGGTCGATGGTCTGCCAGTTGCCTTTGTAACGGTAGCTACCGTAATTCTTTTTCAATAAATAATAGCCTGTATTATATAAATCTTTGCACCTCGGTTTTTTATCGGAACTTTTGGTACCCAACACCTTTTGTGCGGGGGTATTTGCTTTCCCGTTCAGATCGCCCATGATTACAATACCGGCGCGGGCCTGAACAGCCAATAATGAATCGACTTTATGCCGTACCGTCGAAGCTGCCCTTTCTCGGCGCCACTCGCTTTGCTTCTCACCACCGATCATCGAAGGGAAATGACAGACAAAAAAATGAAGGGTATCCGAATCCAACACCCCGGAAGCATACAAAATATCCCGGGTACGGATGGTGGTATCCTCGGGAAATGACAAGCGCAAGAAATCGGTTTCTAAAAGTTCGAAACAGTCTTTCCGGTAAAGCAAAGCGACATCGATACCCCGGCGGTCGGGAGAATCCTGATGAACAATTCCATAATTCCCGTCGGCCAAAGCCGTTTTCTGCGTTAAATCTTCCAATACCCAGCGATTTTCCACTTCCGCCAAACCGATGATACAAGGCAGTTCTTTATCTCCCACGCTATCGATCACTTCTGCGATTTTCAATAATTTATCCGTATATTTAGCCTTCGTCCAATGTTTCTTTCCCCGGGGAGTGAACTCGTCGTCGGCAGTCGAGGGATCATCGGCGGTATCGAATAAATTCTCTACATTATAAAACATAATCCGGCAATGATCCTGTGCCAAAACAGGCATCGTCAGCACACAAAGCAAGAATAATATACCCAATAATTTCATCTTTGTCTGAATTTTGAAATGAGCTTTATCAACCAACCCGATCACAGGCATTCTTTCGACCTCATCCTGACATAATCACTCCACACCATATCTTTATACAAATCCGAACCGATATAATCCAGAATCATACTTCCCCGCCGGCAGTCCAGATAATAATACAGACGTTCTATCAGCTTTCCGTTCTCATCGAAAAGGAAGAACCGTTATACCTCATGCTTTATTTTTCGTTTTCGACCTCCGGGCCGGTTTGAGCCTGCAACAGCTCCCAATATTCGACAGCTCTTCTCAAATGAGGGATAACGATAGTCCCCCCCACCACGTCGGCCACAGCAAAAACTTCGAACAATTCGGGAGTAGTCACCCCTTGTTCATAACATTTTTCCAAATGATACTTGATGCAATCGTCACATCTCAAAACCATGGAAGTGGCCAGTCCCAACATCTCCTTTACCTTGGAGGAGAGTGCCCCTTCCATATAAGTATTGGTATCGATATTGTAGATTCTTTTGATCACTTTATTATCGGCTGCCAGAATCCTCTCGTTCATTTTAGCCCGGTAAGCTCTGAATTCTTCAATCTGATCTTTCATTACCCGAAAAATTTAATTATATCATTTACATTAGCCAGAATAAACAAGCCGAAGATAAAAATCATGCCTGTAATCTGAGCATACTCCATAAATTTCTCTCCCGGTTTACGACGGGTAACCACTTCATACAACAGGAACAAGACATGTCCTCCGTCCAAAGCCGGTATAGGCAGAATATTCACGACGGCCAGCATGATCGAGATCAAAGCGGTCAGTTCCCAGAAAGAATGCCAATTCCAATACCCCGGGAAAATGTTGGCGATCGAAGCCATCCCACCGACCGACTTATAAGCGGTATCTCCCTGAGAAAAGAGTAATTTCAGCTGTTTCACATAAGAGCCGAGTTGTCCGATCCCCATCTCGATTCCGGCAGGAATCGCTTCTGCCAGTGTATATTTCTGAGTCGCCAATTCATAGGCATTGGCAGTCAGCAAAGGATAAAAACCGAATTTTCCGTCTTCCCCCAAAGCAAAAGCATAAGATAATGTATCCGCTCCCCGCAATACGGTCGTTTCCACCCGCTTTCCTTTATTGGCGGCGAGCAAATCCGAAAATTCATCGTAGAAACGAAAAGTATGTCCGTTGACAGACAGAATCTTATCCCCTTTTCGCATACCTGCATCATAAGCCACAGAATAATCCCCGAAGTCCTGTATCTCGATTCCATCGACCGGGATACGGGGAGTAAGCAGCGGATTCAGCTTGAAACTCTTGGACGATAATTCCAACAGCGTAGCAATAAAGTCATCCGGAATATCCAAAGAAACTTGCTCTCCATTGCGCAATACCTGAATAGTCTTGGAACGATTGAACAATATTTCGGGAAGCACATCGTCAAAACGGACCACTTCTTTATTGTCGAGAGCAACGATAATATCACCGTTTCGCATTCCGATATTTTTGAAGACGCTGTCGCATACCACTCCGTAAGTGACGTTTTTTGCAGGAAGATAGGTCTCCCCCCAGGTGAATAGGATGCCGATATAAATGACAAAAGCCAGTAAGACGTTCACCAATACCCCGCCCAACATAATCAGCAAGCGTTGCCAGGCCGGTTTAGCCCGGAATTCCCAAGGCTGAGCCGGTTGTTTCATCTGCTCGGTATCCATCGATTCATCGATCATTCCAGCGATCTTCACATATCCACCCAACGGCAACCAACCGACTCCATACTCGGTCTCTCCCTTTTTAAATTTAAATAAAGAGAACCAGGGATTAAAAAACATATAAAACTTTTCTACCCGGGTCTTAAACAACTTCGCAAACAAAAAGTGTCCGAATTCGTGGAACAAAACCAGGATAGAAAGACTCAAGACAAATTGTACTATTTTTATAAAAATATCCATGATATGAGGTAAAAAGTAAAAGATTAAAGTTAAAAGACTATAAGCTAGAAAGCTATAGAGGAGGTATTTTGGGGGATACATTTTTCCTGGCGATTTCACGGGTCAGGCGATCGGTTTCCATATAATCCTCCAAAGTCGGTTTCTTCAGGAAATCTACTTGTTGCATTGTTTTTTCGATCAGATCGGACATACCGGTGAAAGACAGGCGCCCTTGCAGGAAGGCAGCCACAGCGACTTCATTGGCCGCATTCAGGATACAGGGCATGTTTCCGCCTTGCCGCATAGCCTCGTAAGCCAATCCAAGGTTACGAAAGGTTTTCTCGTCAGGCTGTTCGAAAGTCAGGGAATGACATACCTTGAAATCCAAACGTCCGAAATCAGCTGTAGTCCGTTCGGGGAAAGTCAGGGCATACTGAATCGGCAGCCGCATATCCGGCACTCCGAGCTGGGCTTTCACGCAGCCATCCGTAAACTGCACCATCGAATGAACGATAGATTGGGGATGCACCACCACTTCGATTTGTTCGGGTTTCATGCCGAACAACCATTTGGCTTCGATCACTTCAAACCCTTTGTTCATCATAGAAGCCGAATCGATCGTCACCTTAGCACCCATATGCCAGTTAGGGTGTTTCAAAGCATCGGCAGGAGTCACCTTTTCCAAAAAAGCCCGGTCTTTTCCCCGGAAAGGACCTCCGGAAGCGGTCAAAATCAGTTTTTCGGCTTTACTCCGGCTCTCTCCGGCCAAACACTGGAAGATGGCAGAATGTTCCGAATCGACAGGCAGAATAGCTACCCGATGTTCTGCGACCGATTCGTTGACCAATTCTCCGGCTACGACCAGAGTCTCTTTGTTAGCCAAAGCAATATTTTTTCCGGCTTTAATGGCATTTACCGTCGGGATTAAACCGCTGTATCCGACTAAAGCTGTCACCACCAGATCGACGTCTGCAAAAGTCACGATCTGGGCAAGCGCATCGGCTCCGGCAAATACTTTTATATCTTCATGTTGTAAGGCATCGCGCAGAAGCGGATATTTCTCCTCATTGGCAATCACCACACTATCCGGGTGGAATTTCAATGCCTGTTCGATCAATAAATCAACATGATTATTGGCTGTCAGCACTTCAACACTGAACCGTTCGGGATTGGCTTCCACCACTTCCAGCGTCTGTGTTCCGATCGATCCTGTCGAACCTAATATCGCAATCTTTCTCATATATTCATTCTTCCAAACCGAAATTGCCGAAACAACTTCCGGTTATTGATTCTTTATTTAAACTTAATAAAATTCTCCGGGTTGAGCGGATTACCTGCCCGCCACAATTCAAAATGCAAATGGGGGCCGCTGGACTCCTCTCCGGTATTTCCCACTACCCCCAGGACCTCTCCGGCCCTGACATAATCTCCCTGTTTTTTCAATAGGATAGAATTGTGTTTGTATACAGAAATCAGGTCGTTGGTATGTTGCACCTGGATCACATATCCGGTCTTCACCGTCCAATCGGTAAAAATCACGACCCCATCCAATACCGCAGCCACCTTAGCATTGGCTTTCGCCACAATATCAGTGCCGTAATGCCGTTTCTTCTCATCGAAGCTTTGGGTTACAATTCCTTCCACAGGCGGAAAAAAATGATAATAATCGTGGTTTTGTTCTTTCATTCCCAGCGATAGATTAAAGCGTTCACGCTCTTCGATAGCAGCCCGGAATTCATTTTCCTGTTCGCTGATCTGAAATCGGATGGTATCGTTCCGGTAGCGCGCCGTATCCTCCCGCGAACGTTCGAGGGAAGTGGTATCTCCCCCATTCAAAACCAACCGGATGGATTTGAAAAAGCGGTCTCTCTTCAGCAATTCATTCTCCAGCGAATCTACCCGGAGCGCATTTTGGGCGATCATCTGCCGCATATTTCCATCCGGATAGCCAGGAATAAATTCCCGCAAGTCGGTGAAAGCTATCAATAAAATGGTCAGAACGACCAAAATTACCGCCAGCACACTCAATGCAGTCAATACATGCAACTGGGACAATCTGAAATTGAACACCTCCTCATAAGAAGTCTCGTTAATGACAGAAAGTTTATATTTATATTTCAGACGATCCCAAAGTCTTACTTTTTCTTTAGCCATGCCCCGATTTTTTAGCTTCCAAAATTACAACAAAAAAATCAATGTCGCAATGACTGATCGTTTATAACTCATCAAAAGCAATGTATCGTTAAGCCACACTTCAGGATAACCTTCTACTCTGACAGGGAGAGGTTGTTCTATATTCACTCCATTATCGGGAGAGTAATTTAAATATTTGGCTCCATTGAGATCGATAATATCAAAAGAAGAATTTTTTTTATTTGAACAGAAGATTGCAAGTTGACATATTCCCCCGGCCCTTTTCCATTCTTTCCAATTTGATAAAGAAAATTACCCGAAGAATGGTATTATTATATCAAAGAAAGAAAAAAGTACCAATTAATACTGATGATTTTGGCTTCTTTCTTTTTTCTTTTATATTTTTACATTAATAATTGATTATAGTATCGAAGAATATGGCTATGCAACTATTCTTCGATACACTATTTCTAATTAGGTATATTGAATAAAACGGTGTATTTTATAATTATTCTCTTTATTGGACATGTTTTTTTCAGTTAAAAGAGCCGTGACCGAAACCGCCTTTTTAGTCGTCACAACAGATAACCCGAACTGCCGTATACGCAGTTAATCACGATTGGTTTTCCCCACCCACATACATGGATTTATATTCGAACACTTTCAGTCCGAATTCGGGTAATACCGCCATGATATGGTCGAAAATGTCGGCCTGGACTTTTTCATAGGTCACCCACTCCTGAATAGCCGAGAAGCAATAAATCTGGATGGGCATACCGGTCGGGCCGGGTTGTAATTGGCGGACCATATGTGTCATATTCGTATTGATATCGGGATTAGCTTCGATCCATGCATCCATATAATAACGGAATATACCGATATTGGTCAGCTTACGCTCATCCAGAATCGTAATTTTATCTTTATTGATATCTCCCAGTTTAGCAACCATCTGATCGATATAATCTTTCAGGAAGGCCGAAGAAGCAAATTTTACGACTTCGTCATGACTCAAAAAATGAACCGAATCGATATCGATATTGATACTCCGCATAATTCTCCGTCCCGGCGATTCCTGCATTCCCCGCCAGTTGGTGAAAGATTCCGACACCAACTGATAAGTGGGTACCATCGAAATAGTCATATCCCAATTCTGCACTTTGACGGTGTACAGATTCACTTCCAACACAACTCCATTGGCATTATTCTTATCCATCTGAATCCAGTCGCCGATGCGGATCATATTATTGGAAGTCAGCTGGATTCCGGCAACGAATCCCAGGATCGAATCCTTGAAGATCAAAAGCAGCACCGCAGCAAAAGCACTCAAACCGACAATCAGGTGTTCAGGCGATTTATTCACCAGCACGCTGACGACGGTAATCACCACAACCGTATACAAAAACACCTTGATCAACTGGATAAAAAAAGTAATCGGACGATTTTTGGAAACCGGATAGCTCTCATAAATCTTGTTGATCGCATTCAGCAAAGAAATGATGATAAACAAGGTGACGACAATCAACCAGATATCTACCAGGCGCCGAAGGACATATTTATATTCCCAGGTAATAAAAGTGAGAACGATATAAGCTGTAAAAGGAGGGATCAGGGAAGCCAGTTTACGGAAAAAACCCTGATCGTAAAGGATATCGTCCCAAGTACTTTTGGTCTTTCCTACAACTTTTTTCAAGAGTTTGGAGAGCCATTTCCTGGAAATAATATAAATCAGAATGGCAACGGTAATCGTTATCGCAATTTTTATTAGAGTGCTTTCGGCATCTGTCATTCCGACTTTTTCAGTCCAGGCGGATACCCGATGCAAAAAAGAAACAGAGTCTCTCATAAGTATGATATGTTAAAATATTGTTTATGCTCAATCTGAGCTTTTTACAGGAATAGCGGTCCCTTATTAAATTTAAGTTAAACCCCTTATTGTATTTATATTTGATCGTAAATAAAGCTACTTTTGTTTCAAAGCATAAAAATTTAACTATGAAAAGACTATTTATTTTAATTACATTTTCCTGTTTATTATTCCTGCAAGGAAGTTTTGCACAGGTCGATCTTCAGGCCCCGCTTCCTCAAGATCCGAACATTGTAACGGGAAAGCTCCCCAACGGTATAGTGTATTACCTGCGTCACAATGAAGAACCCAAAGGCAGAGCGAGTTTCTACATCATACGCAATGCCGGAGCCCTGCTCGAAAACGATGAACAAGACGGTCTGGCCCACTTCCTGGAACACATGGCCTTTCAGGGAACCAAGAATTTCCCTGGGAAAGGTATCATCACCTCTCTGGAAAAGCACGGAGTTTCTTTCGGCCGTAACATCAATGCTTACACTGCACAAAATGAAACGGTCTACAATCTGAGCGATGTACCGACAAACAGCGAATCTCTGTTAGATACCTGCCTGTTGATTCTGCACGACTGGTCTTACTATCTTACCCTGGAAGACGACGAAATCGATGCTGAGCGCGGAGTGATCACCGAAGAATGGAGAACCCGCCGGACACCGCAATTCCGGATTCAAAAACAGATGTTCCCGGTACTTTTCAAAGATTCAAAATACGCCATTCGGGACGTTATCGGTAATTTAGATGTAATCAAAAATTTCAAATACCAGACTATCCGTGATTTTTATCATGAATGGTACCGGACAGACCTGGAAGCCATAGCAATCGTCGGCGATTTCGATGTAGCTAAAATGGAACAAAAAGTAAAAGAATTGTTCAGTAAAATCCCTGCTGTAGAAAATCCGACTCCCCGTCCTTTCTACGAAATTCCCGAACACGACGAGATGTATTATTGCCTGGCAACCGACAAAGAAGTACAGCAATCTTCTATTCAGATCGTGACCCTGTTACCCGGTACTCCGGCAACAGAAAAGAATAAATTGGCTTATTTTAAAGATAACATAATCAACTCTTTCTACAATCAGATGGCCGGAGCACGGATCAGCGAAATGATGCAGAAAGGTAATCCTCCCTTTATCAACGGAGGTTTCGGATTCGGTGGTTTTGTGAGAGGTTATAATGCTTATAACATCAACACAACGGCCAAACCCAACGAAGAAGACGTTGCCCTGGAAGCCATCTTAACCGAAAATGAAAGAATCCGGCGGTTCGGTTTCACCCCGAGTGAACTGGAACGGGTAAAAACCAATATGCTGGTCGGCCTGGAATCGGCTTATAAAGAAAAAGACAAAACCGGTAACGAAAGTTATATCGAGGAAATGCAAGCGAATTTCCTGGAACAGGAACCGATCGTAGATTTCGATTTCTATTACAATGCTGTCAAACAAATTATTCCGACCATTACCGTAGAAGAGGTATCTGCACGGGCTAAAGAGTGGAATACCGATAAAAACCGTACAGTAGTCGTTTCCGGTCCGTCAGAGAATGCCAAGCACCTGACCCGGGAAGAAGTAACCGCTATTATGGATAAGGTTGCTAAAAAAGAGATCGAACCCTATCGCGACGAAGTAACCGATGCAACATTGATCAGCGAAGAATTACCGGGTTCAAAAATCGTTTCTACCAAGAAACTTCCCTTATTCGATGCAGAAGAATGGACACTGGCCAATGGAGCGAAAGTAGTCTTCCGTAAAGCAGATTACGAAAAAGATGCCGTATCACTGACTTCTTACAGCAAAGGAGGAACTTCACTTTACGATATAGACATGCTTCCTTCCGCCAATAACGCTGCTGCATTTGTAGGAGCTTACGGTTTAGGAGATTTCGATGCAACCACTTTAAGAAAAATCCTGACCGGGAAGATGGCTTCCTGCGGAGTTTCTATCAACGGTTTGTCGGAATCTGTCAGCGGTAGCTCTACACCTCAGGATTTCGAAACCATGCTTCAATTGTTGTATCTGCGTTTCGAAAAACCCCGTTTCGACAAGGAAGCCCATGAAGCTATGATGAGCCGCAACAGGGCCTCTATCGCCAATATGGAGAAGAATCCGCAGAAAATCATGAAAGATTCGATTAGTCTGATCATGAGTAACTACAATCCGCGTACTCTGCTCTTCAACGAAAAATACCTGGATCAGATCAGTATCGAAAAGATCGAACAGGTTTATCGCGACCGGATTAAAGATGCCAGCGATTTCACCTTCTTCATCGTAGGTAATATCGATGCAGAAACGGTAAAACCATTGGTAGAAAAATACATCGGTTCATTAAAATCTGAAAACCGGAAAGAAACCTGGCGCGACAACCATGTAAGAGGTCCGAAAGGCAAAACGGTAAAAGAAATCGAATTGGAACTGACTACCCCGAAATCGACCGTGATCACAAATTTCTCTAAAGATATGAAATACAGTGTTTACAACAATATCTGTAATAATATTCTGGAAGGAATCCTGGATTTAAGATATACCGAAAATATCCGGGAAAAAGAAGGAGGAACTTACGGTGTAGGTGTTCAGGCCGGTTCTGTACGCGAGCCTTACTCCAACTATAGCATGACGATGAGCTTCGATTGTGATCCGGACAAGGCACAACATCTGAAATCGTTGATTTATGCCGAATTGGATAAAATCATGAAAGAAGCTCCGACTCCGGAAGAAATGAATAAAGTGATCGCCAATATGAAGAAAAACCACGAACAATCCAAAAACCACAACAGCTATTGGATGAATTGTATTACTTCTTATTATATCAGTGGTGTGAATCCGAACGATCCGAAAAACTTCGATCACATTGTCGATAAACTGCAACCCAAAGACATTCAGAAATTTGCTCAGTCTCTTTTCAAGGGTGCCGATGTTGTCGATCTGATTTTCAAACCGAAACAATAATCTTCGGGCGAAGCATTTTAAATAGGGTGTCAAAAGTGGCACCCTATTTCATTTTTTTATTACATTTACCTTTTGAAACAGCGTGCTGAATTATTATCTACAAACCCAAATATTATGTCACAAAACAAAACAAATTTTGCTGTGCCTTTGGCATTCGTCGGTATGATGTTTTTTGCGATCGGATTCGCATTGGGCATCAACTCATTTTTGATTCCGGTATTAAAAGGTGCTTTGTCTCTGCCTTCAGGGGTAGCCTACCTGCTGCTAGCAGCTACTTTCGTTCCTTTCCTGATTTTCGGCTACCCGGCTTCTGCCACGATTGCCAAAATCGGTTACAAAAGAACAATGGCACTCTCGTTTTTGATTTTTGCCGTTGCTTTTATTTTATTTGTATTATCAGCTAAATTGGAAAATTTCATTCTTTTCCTCATCGCTTCTTTCGTCAGCGGTGCCGCCAACGCTTATTTACAAGCATCGGTAAACCCGTACATTACCATTCTGGGACCGATTGAAAGCGCGGCCAAACGAATGAGTATCATGGGTATCTGCAACAAACTGGCATGGCCGGTAGCTCCTTTGTTTTTCGCACTCGTGGTAGCCGACCAAACCAATGTGCAGACTTCCGATCTGTATCTGCCTTTCTACATCATCATCGGCGTATTTCTATTGTTAGGTATCATCTCTTTAATGGCTCCGCTTCCCGAAGTAAAAGCTGCCGGAGAAGACGAATCGGATACCGCCAATTGCCCGTATGCAGCAAATAAAACTTCTATTTGGCAATTTCCCCACTTGGTTCTGGGTGCACTGACCTTGTTCATTTATGTCGGTGTCGAAACTTTGTCTCTAAGTACAGCCGTCGACTACGCCAAAGCGTTGAATTTGGAAAATCCCGATTTATATGCCTGGATTCCGAGTATCGGTATGGTCATCGGTTATATTTGCGGTATCATTCTGATTCCGCAATACCTAACTCAAGACATGGCAATGAGAATCTGTGCCTGCATCGGTGTAGCCGGTTCTCTGGCCATTGTATTGCTGCCTGCCGAAATATCTATCTGGGCAATCTTCCTGATGGCTCTAGGGTGCTCGCTAATGTGGCCGGCATTATGGCCGCTTGCTATGGCAGACCTCGGCAAATTCACCAAATCAGGCAGTGCTCTTCTGACAATGGCTATCGCCGGAGGAGCCGTTATCCCGACTGTTTTCGGATTTTTGCAAGAAGGTTTGGGGGCACAAGGGGCTTATTGGTTAGCCTTGCCTTGTTTTCTGTTTATCCTGTATTATGGTGTAGCCGGTTATAAAATCAGAACGAAATAAAGGTGACACCGAACATTGATCGGTTTGTAAAGTTCCAGACCCCTGCGGGATATTTTCTTAAAGTGACCTCCGGTTCCATGAAGAAAACCCTGCAGGGATCCATAAACTTTAAGAACTTTTACTGACGAATGATTTTCTTTGACAATACCAACATGCAAATTCCCTATCTTCCTTTTTTAGACAGCAACGACCTCCGACAGGCAGGTGAGCAACTGAACAAAATCGATTTTCACCGAATCGGACAGAATAACTGGCCGGAGCAATTCCCTTACACGCCTTACGCAGCTTTTACCATGGCACACAACGGAGAAATGCTCTTTATCCGGTTTAAGGTCGACGAGACCAGTACCATGGCCCTCACCCGGGAAGACAACGAGCAAGTGTGTAACGATTCCTGTGTCGAATTTTTCCTGGCAGTCGACGATAGTGGGTATTACAATTTCGAATTTACCTGTATCGGTAAAACTTTGTTAGGTTTCCGGAAAGAACGCCCAGCGGCGGTTCATGCCCCGGAAGATATCATGGCCTCGATTCTCCGTTATCCTTCATTGGGCGGGGCAAATTTCGAAGAAACCCGGCTAGGCCATCCCTGGGAACTGACTGTGGGAATTCCGGCTTCAGCTCTTTTCCGTCACAACATCGATACCTGGCAGGGTTTGAAAGCCCGCATCAACCTTTATAAATGCGGAGATCGGCTATCCTGCCGGCATTATTTATCCTGGCGTCCGATCGATTCTCCCAAACCGGATTTTCATACGCCCCGTTGTTTTGTTGCGGTACAATTTTAAAGCTCTCCGATGAAAGATCGTCTTCTATACGGATTATTCCCGGGCCTGTCAGCTCCTTTCATCATCATCCTGTTGTTCTGGCTTTTCCGCTTTCACGACCTCCCGCTTTCCCAATTTATCCACCAGGCGATCGCATTGAAAGTACAATTCAAACTCATTTCCGTCGGTGTATTCTTTGCCGACTTAGGCTTATTTTATTTATTTCTGCACTTAAACAAGAATAACGCCTCGAAAGGCGTTATCCTGGCAGTTTTAATCTATTTCTTTCTTTTTCTATTTTCCAGTCTTTAGATCGGAGAAGGCGATTTCCTTCTTATTTGCCTTCTTCCACTTCCTCGAATTCGGCATCCTCGATATCCGAATCTCCTCCCATCTTCACGATTTTTTCTTTTTCTTCACTGGCTTTGCGCATTTTACGGATGGAATATTGGTTGAGCAGATCGGTTACGCCATAAAAAACGGCGGTAATCCCGAACAGGATGAACACGCTTTCGGCCGAACTGAAAGGATCGAATAAAATCACGATACCGACAATCAGGATCAGGACCGGGAATAAAAAACTAACCGGCGCAATACGCCCGAACTGACGGGCTGCGGCAAGGGTCACAAATTGTCCGACAGCAGCGACCACCAAAATAAATCCCAGGAGAAACATAAAAACGGTCGCAAAAGTAGACGGCAGACATACCAGCAGTAATCCCAAAATAACACTTCCGATTCCGCTCAAGGGAGCAAAACTCCGCTGATGTTCCTCGCGGTTTCTGGAAGAGATAATAAACGCAATAATACCGATGGCCAGGAAAACGATACCTATCAGCATAACAACATACTTCAATGCATCGGCCGGCCAGATCAAAAGAGCCAAACCGAGCAAAATCGCTAAAACCGCCCTGTATATGCCTCCTTTAAAATTCGAAGTCGTGTAAACAATTTGCATATAAATTACAATTAAAGATCTTTCTTTTTTTATTTAACGAAGGTAAGCATTTTTTTGTTAGGTTAAAAAGGAAAGCAAAAAAATACTAACTATCTTTGCACACTCAAAAAAATAATTATGGGATTTAAAGAAGAAATTGAAAGACGCCGTACTTTCGGAATCATCAGTCACCCTGATGCCGGAAAAACCACATTAACGGAAAAGTTATTGCTTTTCGGAGGAGCCATTCACGTTGCCGGAGCTGTTAAATCGAATAAGATCAAGAAGACAGCCACGTCCGACTTTATGGAGATCGAACGTCAGCGTGGTATTTCTGTGGCGACTTCTGTCATGGGTTTTGAGTACAACGGAATCAAGATCAATATTCTGGATACCCCGGGTCACCAGGACTTTGCCGAAGACACTTTCCGAACCTTAACGGCTTGCGACAGTGTAATCATCGTGATCGATGCAGCCAAAGGAGTAGAAACGCAAACCCGTAAGCTGATGCAAGTCTGCCGGATGCGCAAAACCCCGGTGATCGTGTTTATCAATAAACTGGACCGTCCGGCCAACGATCCTTTCGATATTCTCGACGATGTAGAGAAAGAACTACAGATCAGGGTAAACCCACTCAGCTGGCCGATCGGAAGCGGAGATACCTTCAAAGGTATCTATAACCTCCACCGGCAAAACCTTTGCCTGTATAGTCCTAGCATTCAGAACATCCCCGAAGGCATTGAGATCACCGATACCCGATCGGACGAACTCGACCATCATATCGGCGAAAGGGCTGCCGGTAAACTACGGGAAGACCTGGAGCTGATTCAGGGGGTTTATCCCAGTCTCGACCGGCAGGAATACCTGGACGCACATGTAGCTCCCGTATTTTTCGGTTCGGCGTTGAATAATTTCGGTATCCGGGAACTTCTGGATTGCTTCATCGAAATAGCTCCGGCACCTCTTGCCCGGGAAACCGAAGAACGCCCCGTCCGGCCGGAAGAAGAGAAATTCACCGGTTTTGTATTTAAGATTCATGCCAACATGGACCCTAACCACCGAGACAGAATTGCTTTTGTGAAAATTTGTTCGGGAATTTTCAAACGGAATACCAATTATTTACATGTCAGAAACGGTAAAATGTTGAAATTTTCCACTCCCACCGCTTTTATGGCCTCCAAGAAATCGGTGATCGATGAAGCTTACCCTGGTGATATCATCGGTTTGCACGATACCGGTACCTTTAAAATCGGAGATACCCTGACAGAAGGAGAAAAACTGCATTTCAAAGGTATCCCCAGTTTCTCTCCGGAATTATTCAAGTATATCGAAAATGCCGATCCGATGAAATCCAAACAATTGGCCAAAGGGATCGATCAATTGATGGACGAAGGGGTAGCCCAATTATTCGTCAGCCAATTCAATAACCGGAAAATCATCGGCACGGTAGGAGCACTGCAGTTCGAGGTGATCGAATACCGGCTTTTACACGAATATGCCGCCGCCTGCCGCTGGGAACCGATCAATCTTTACAAAGCTTGTTGGATCGAAGCCCAGGATCAGGCAGAATTGGAAGATTTCAAAAAACATAAAGCTCAATATATGGCGAAAGACAAAGAAGGCAGAGATGTATTTCTGGCCGACTCACAATATATGTTGCATATGGCTCAGGAAAATTACAAAAAACTGATTTTTCACTTTACCTCAGAATTTTAACCATAAACTTTAAATCGAATCCTATGTTGGAAACCGGAAAATCATATACACAAGAAATCATCGTCGGTCCTAAAGACACCGCCTTAGCTCACGGCTCGGGCCATTTGGAAGTCTTTGCGACACCAGCAATGGTGGGACTGATGGAAAATACGGCGATACACTGCCTGGAAGGCATGTTGGAACCGGATACAGATACCGTAGGTATTGAAATTCATGTACAGCATACCAAGGCAACAGCCGTCGGTAAAAAGGTGATGTGCAAAGCGACGATCGTCGAAATCGATGGCCGCCGGATACGTTTTGAGATCGAAGCCACGGATGAAAAAGGAACAATAGGACATGCTATTCACGACCGCTTTATCATCTACCCGGAGAAATTCATGAGTAAATTATAAGTCGTTTGTAGTGGAAACTTACCCAGAGTATCCGGATTGGTCGGACAAAACGTTTCTGATAGCAGAAGATATCGACAGTAATTATACGATCCTTGCGGCTCTGTTAAAAAAAACACATGTCCGTATCTTACGGGCACGTAACGGAAAAGAAGCGATACAAATCGCTTCAGGAACGGCCTCCATCGATCTGATTCTAATGGATATCAGCATGCCGGATTCTGACGGAATAGAGGCTTTACGGTTTATCCGGCAACAATTGCCCGGAAAAATCGTAATAGCACAAACAGCACATGATCTCTCTTCTTCGGAGATTATAAATGAGAAGTTCGATGGTTTTTTATTAAAACCGATCCGTCGGAAAGAATTACTTGAAACATTAAGTAAATATTTATCCTGATATGCAATTTAAACTAACCTCTGAATTCCAACCTACCGGCGATCAACCGGAAGCCATCCGCCAATTGATCCAGGGACTTCAAAGCGGACGGTCATCACAGGTCTTACTGGGAGTCACCGGTTCAGGAAAAACTTTTACTGTAGCTAATGTCATCAACGAAATCCATCGTCCGACTCTGATTTTAAGTCACAATAAAACATTAGCAGCTCAATTATACGGGGAATTCAAATCTTTTTTCCCCGAAAATGCAGTCGAATATTTTGTATCTTATTACGATTATTACCAACCGGAAGCTTATCTGCCGACAACAGATACCTATATCGAAAAAGACCTCGCCATCAATGACGAGATAGACAAACTTCGTTTACGGACCACCGCTTCCCTGCTTTCGGGACGTCGGGATGTCATCGTTGTCTCTTCGGTGTCTTGTCTGTACGGTATGGCCGATCCCCGGGCTTTCGGCTCGAACGTCACCCATTTGAAAAGAGGCATGACTATCAGCCGGAATGTCTTATTACGCCGGCTGGTAGACGCTTTATATGCAAACAACGAAATCGAATTCAAACGGGGTTGTTTCCGGGCCAAAGGGGAAACCGTGGATATTTTTCCTGCCATAGAAACTTACGACGGCGTAGCTTACCGGATCGAATTCTGGGACGACGTAATCGACCGGATCTCTTCTTTTAACCCGGTTACCGGACAGAGCATCGGTAGTCAGGATGAACTCGATATTTATCCGGCCAATCTTTTTGTCACCGACAAAGCCACGATAGCCCACGCCCTGGTTGAAATCGGCCAGGATTTGCAAGATCAACTGGCTTATCTGAAAGAGATCGGGAAATTTATGGAAGCCAAACGCCTGGAAGAACGGGTGAAATACGATATGGAAATGATCCGGGAATTAGGTTATTGCCCGGGCATTGAAAACTATTCGCGCTATTTCGACGGCCGGAAAGCAGGAGTTCGTCCTTTCTGCTTATTGGATTATTTCCCGGAAGATTTTCTGATGGTCATCGACGAATCGCATGTTACCCTGCCCCAGATACGGGCGATGTACGGAGGCGATCACGCACGGAAACTGACGCTGGTGGATTATGGTTTCCGTTTACCGGCAGCTTTCGACAACCGTCCCCTCACGTTCGATGAATTTGAAAGTAAAACCGGCCAGACGATTTACATCAGTGCCACACCTGCCGACTATGAACTGGAAAAAAGTGAAGGCATCATCGTGGAACAAATTATCCGTCCGACAGGTATTCCGGATCCGGTAATCGAAATCGTCCCCAGCAAAAATCAGATCGACCATCTGGTGAACGAGATTCAGCAGCGCATAGACCTTCGGGAACGTACATTAGTGACAACCCTGACGAAGAGAATGGCGGAAGAGCTCAGTAAATACCTGGACCGGATCGGTATTAAATGCCAATATATTCACTCGGATGTCGATACTATCGAACGGGTAAAAATCCTGGAGAATCTTCGTAAAGGAATCATCGACGTATTGATCGGTGTCAATCTATTGAGGGAAGGGCTGGACTTGCCGGAAGTATCTCTGGTAGCAATTCTGGATGCAGACAAAGAAGGCTTTCTGCGTTCTACACGTTCACTGACTCAAACTGCCGGACGAGCTGCCCGTAATGTAGACGGGAAAGTCATTATGTATGCCGACCAAGTAACCCGTTCTATGCAGGAAACGATAGACGAGACGAATTACCGCCGTGAAAAGCAGCTGAGATACAACGAAGAACATCACATCGTTCCCCGGCAGATCTACAAATCGACAGATGCAGCGCTGACTCAGGATACCTCCAAAGCGTATGTGGAGGAAGAACACCTCCATCTGGTTGCCGACCCCGTCGTAGCTTACATGAGTAAACCCGAGATTGAAAAAATGATCCAAAAAACCAAGGCTGCCATGCAAAAAGCAGCCAAAGAACTCGACTTCATCGAAGCAGCCCGCCTGCGGGATGAAATGTTTCAACTGGAAAAGAAACGGGACGAGATGAAATAAAATCTTTCGGGGTTACGACAGCCAAACAAAATACCTGCCGATTCTACCGGTCACCGTTTCATCAATGCCTCAATCTGCCTCGGAATATCCGTATTATCCAACTTACCGTTAAAGTTTTCTGCTCCGACACCCAGGACAAACAAGGGCACATACCCGGCAGAATGTCCGCCACTTCCCCAGCTGATGCGGGCTATCCGGTTCAGTATCTGAACCGCCGTATTGGCCAAGGGTTCATCTTCGGCATAAAGACTTTTCACCATCTCCTGTTCCCCATTCGAAAAGGCTTTATCATAACGGTGTCTCAAATCTTTCTCATACGACTCCTTGAGTTCTTCCTTCGTCCACAGCCCCAGATTATCACTCAACAATTTCTTTACATCTTCCCAGGTCACTGCATAATGGTGGGTTGTCCGCAAAGCAGAAATCTTTTTCGAAAGCTGCCCCTTGGAGACCATTTGATGTTGCAACGCTTTCAGATTCAGTTCATATTTACCTGTTCCCAAAGCAAAGTTCCCTGTCTCATGATCTGCCGTAACGACAATCAGGGTTTCATCCGGATGCTGCTTATAAAAATCGATCGCCTTCTGTATCGATTTCTGAAAATCGATTACCTCGTTAAACATAGCCGCCGCATCGTTACTATGACAGGCCCAATCGATCAATCCGCATTCGATCATCACGAAAAAACCGTTCTTTTTATCCTTACTCAAAAAATCGATCGCTCCCTGTGTAATCTCTTCAAGTGACAAATCCCCCAGTTTCCGGTCGATGGCATAAGGCAAACTCCCCATGTCACATCCTTGCTCCTGCATAAAAATAATTTTATCTGCTTTCGCTGCTTTTTTCTGGAAATCGTCATTTCCCCGGGCTATCGTATACCCCGCCCGATCGAAAAGAGTATAAATATTTACGGAATCTTTTTTCTCCGGCTTTACAAAACCGGCTCCGGCATAAAAATCGAAACCCGCTTTCGGCAAATCGGTTGCGATCTCATAGGTCATATTCCGGTCCGGCTGATGAGCATAGAAACAAGCGGGAGTAGCATGATCGATACTATTGTTGGTAGCGATCCCTACTTTCATTCCCAGTTCTTTGGCTTTGGTAGCGATACTGTATACCGGTGCTTTATGTTCTTTATCCATCGCTATCGTCCCGTTCTTTGTCTTTTCGCCGGTAGCTAAAGCCGTACCGGCAGCAGCCGAACAAGTCACCGAATTATAGGCCGAATAAGTAGTCACAAAATTTCTGACCGGGAAGGTGGTGAAATTTAAAGGCTCGACACCGATTTTTCCTGCTCTCTCAGCCAGATACATCTCTGTGCCGTTCACCTGATTTATTCCCATTCCATCTCCGATGAAATAAAAAACATACTTCGCTCTTTTTTCTTTCTTTGCCGCATCAACAGGCTGTGTAAAACAGATAACGGCAACCAATACCACTGATAATAAGCCAAATAACTTTTTCATCGTTCTTTTCATTATTATTCGTTTTGCTCCTATTGTATATTCTATCCCCTCCTAATTCAAGAACAAACTTATTCCTGAACTATTAACAGAATTATTAATAATTTCTTAACCAACACCAATTCCCATCAAAAATACAAAAAAAATTAGAGAAAGAAACCTATTTTCCCCTGAATCCAAATATAATTCCACACTAAAATTCAGGTCTCCATTTTATATTAGATAGTTATATACATGTTACACTTATAAACCTACAGCTAGGGTAAACATGTATATAAACACGTTGGCTTACAATACATAATCTGTGAAAAAGCGGACAGCTAAAGAAAATAAATAGATTCAGTCAGTTTCGGTTTAACTCTCGGTTTAAACAAGCACTCAAAACACCACTAAAAACCACCTAAAACAAAAATCAGCCACCTTTATAAGTGGCTGATTATGAAGAGCGATAAACGGGACTCGAACCCGCGACCTTCGGCTTGGGAAGCCAACGCTCTACCAACTGAGCTATTATCGCCTGTTTTGCGTTAAACAACGGTGCAAATATAGCAAACAAATCTGAATGAAACAAGATTTAAAAATAAAAAAAAGATTACTTTTAAAGGTTCAAACGATCAGCCTATGGACAGGAATAAATTTTACCGGATCAGGGAAGAACTTCACCGGCATCCCGAATTATCCGGACAGGAAAAACATACGATACAATATATCCGGCAAGTACTTCAGGAATTTCAGCCCTCCCGAATCCATCCCCTGGAAAAGGGCCATGGACTGGTGGCAGAATACAGTTTCCCGGGCGAAGGTCCGACCCTATTATTCAGAGCCGATATCGATGCTGTGGCCATTGCAGAAAAATCACCTCTTCCCTATTGTTCGGAAAATCCGGGGATAGCCCATAAATGCGGACACGACGGACACACAACCATGTTACTCATGCTGGCCGGATTCCTATATGATCATCCCCTGGAACGAGGACGCATTTTATTACTCTTTCAACCTGCCGAAGAAAATGGACAGGGCGCACAACTAGTACTTCAGGACCCCTGGTTCCGGCAACAGAAAATCGACCGGGCTTTCGCTCTGCATAATCTTCCCGGCTATCCGTTTTCTACGATTATCTGCCGGACAGGCAGTTTTACCTGCTCGGTCATCAGCTGTACCATCACCTTCACCGGAAAAACAGCACATGCCGCAGAACCTGAAAAAGCGGTTTCCCCGACCGCACCTTTACTGCATATCCTGCATCTAAGCGAAAGCTGGAATCGAGGGACCTTGAAAGATCCGGATTATTTCCGTACGACACTTATCGAACTTCATATCGGCGAAGAAGCCTATGGCGTTGCTGCAGGAAGCGGACTTATCCGGTTGACTCTCCGCGCCGCATCCGAAAAAATACTGCAAAAACACCGGCAACAGTTGGAACAATTCGTTCAGCAAACCATTGATTCTCATCCGGCCTTACTATGCTCCATCGAATGGACAGAACCTTTTGCGGCCAATGAAAATGATCCTGAATCCGTAACCTGGATTCAGGAAGCAGCCAAAAGCAACGGATTGGTTTACGAGGAAACCGATCATCCTTTTGCCTGGGGAGAAGATTTCGGATTATTCACTCAACATATTCCAGGTGCTATGTTCGGTCTGGGAGCAGGCATCTCTACTCCGGCCCTCCATACTCCGGATTACGATTTTCCTAACAACATTTTGCAAAATGGAGCCCGGATGTTTTACGAATTAGCCCTTATCACTCAACTGTCAGAATAAGTATTGATTATTCTGACAGTCGATTCCCAGTCATACAAATTCGTCTTGATCCAAACCAGATTAAATCCTGGCTAATCCCCCTGAACGTATTTTCCAATAATCATACAAATCCTCCCAATAAGTCCATAATAAAAGTTTCGCCATCCCCTCTCCACAATCTACCGTATCCTTGTATTTTTTCAATTCTTCACAAAAAGCCATAACACAAGTTTGCCGTACCAACCTCTCTTGTACTGATAAACGGTCTACCCGTTTTCCCGTAATCAGCCTCTTCAATTCTTTTACCAACTGACCGACCTGCTGTTCTCCATTCTCCTTTTCTGCTAACTGTAGCCAACGCTCGGTCCGAAAAAATTCTCCCCATACTCTTTGTAATCGCCCAAGCATATCATCACGTTCCATTCCCATTTTATTTTTTTGTAAAAAGGAAGGAGCATAAAATCCCATAATATCTTCTTTCAATAATTGCATCAACTGTTCCGCCATTCCCTCTTGAAAAAAAGTCTCATCTAACCAACGGATATAATCCTTTTCACTCAATTTCAATACTTCCCGGTAATAATGCTTTACCTTTTCATTTTCCACCTCCTTCAACACCTGTTGCCAAGCCACACGCCTTTCCTCATACCTCTTCCATCCCCACTGTCCGGCAGCCTCTTTCTCTGTTTTTATATCTTCTCTTTCCGCATAACAATACCACAAAGCCTCCAATCGTTTTGCAGCTGTGATATTTCTATTCTCCAGTTGTTCCGGATCCAATCCCAACAATATGGACAAAGCTCTATCGATTTCCTGTTCACGACACCCCTGTAAAGCCTCTGTTTCCGAACACATCTTCCATATCCCGTCCTCTTCCCGGACCGGATTTTCCAATCGGTAGCGGATCACCGATTCCATAGAAACATCAGCACTGATACGTAAACGTGCAGCTAAAATCCTTCCATCTCCGGGATGTTCCTGGAAATCCACTTTTATCCCTCCACCTCCGACATCAAAAACAACTGCGCAGGGGACATCAGCTTTCACCCTTCCTTTTTTCCGTTCCAATTCAAGCAATACTCTTCCCGTCCGGGCAGTCCACACTGCATTCAGCTTTTCCACTGCTGTATACAATAGTTCCACATATTCTTCCGGAATATCCTCAGCAAGACATATATTCAGAGGCATTCCGGCATATGTATCCCAGCACACACAACGGGTACACTCTACACAACGGAAAGGATTCACTCCATAATCGACATAAACCTGCGTCCGGAATAACCCATCCGGGTCTTCCCCTCTGTTCCTCAAACCCCTATCCGGTAAGAGACACAAAGCCACAGATACTTCTACCGGTACCGAACCGCTTTCGGGCAACATTTCCACGACCTGCTGTTCAGGAGAACACTCCAAATAATGCCGGATAGTAAAACATGCTCCGTTCCTACAGGTATCGACAGTTATAATCTCCGAACGGCCATACTGTATCCGTCCCCATTTCCCGTCCCCCACATACCACTTTTCCTTTATACCATCGGTCACATCAATCAAATAACCTGTTTCTTTTTTCTCCGCTACCGGCCAAGTTTCCACCGGTGTCTGTAAACCGGACATCTTCAGCAATCCGTTACTCATCCATGTTGTATCTGAAACTCTCTCCGGACAGAAAACCGCAAAAACATCCAGGGTCATAGAATCCCTGCCTTGTTCCAATCTAAAAATTCCTTTACTCTCCAATAACTTCCCCCGAATTCCCAATCCTCTGTCTATCTGGGCCAATACCATCCATTCCCGCCCCAAATATGTCTGCTCAATTTCTACATACATTCTGCCATTCCGTTCATATACCGGTAACACCACAGCATTCTCATCCTTATCTTTACCACAGGCATTTCCACTTTTTATCCCAACCATCCCTACCCAACAAAACAACAATACCAATAACTTTGTCCTCATGTTATTTCCATATTGAATTCACATTTTTTCTCCACGCTTTCCAAAAAACATCCTTTTCCTTGTCTGTTTTCCGATACATCACTTTCAATTGTTCCTCCATCAAAGCCACCACTTCCGGATACCTATTCCTTTCTGTTTGTATATATTCCATCAAACAATCCGTATAACACCATATCAAGAATCTTCCCCAACACTCCTCACCAGATACATTCCGGAATATTTTTCCCAAATCTCTGATATATTCAGTGACCGAATATTCCCGATCGTAACCTACAAAACAATCCGCTTTTTCTACCAACCGTCTGACAGTCTCCCTTCCCCAGTCTTCCCACCACTCCCGAGGCAGGTCCTTTCCCGATTCCAACACATAGGTTTGTAAAAAACGCAGGGCATCCTGCTGTTCTTCCCTCCCCACAGCAACAACTATAACCGAATCATTCCCCCAACATTTCCTTATCCCTCCGAGATAGGTAAAAGCCTGATTTATGTACTCCGAATATTGTTTTCGGATAGCAAGATTCCAACTTTCAACACTCAGACGCCCGTTATTTCTCAGAGTATCTCGCAACAAACGCTTCAAGTGACACATGCCCAATTCTGCCGTTTCCAACGAATAACGCCCTAAATCTTCGGCTTGTGCTTCAGGTAAGTTTCCACCGCTATCCTGAAAACGATATTTACGCTCCAATTGTTTTTTTTCTATCCAAACAGACAATTTTTCCTGAATTTCTTCAGACGCCAATCCGGGAAAATAACGGTATCCCCACTCAATAGCCAATGAATCATAAGCGCCAATCCGGGGTATCCGGTCGGACATATCGACTCCATCTTCGGGTTGTACAGCATAGTTCATACGCATATAATCCATTATAGAACTACCATAACCATGACGGTGTAAAAAAACGGCATCTCTTAACTGCTCTGTTTCACACAAAGAACTCCCATAAAAATTATGGGTCAATCCCAGTACATGCCCGACTTCGTGTGACACCACCATCTCCAGCAATCTACCAGCCAGTTCGTCCGGGAACTCCTCCTCGCTTTCTCCTGTCTGTGCAATATACCACTGGCATAACATATCAAAAACCGAATGAAAAACCGCAATATGACAACTCAGGATCTCACCGGTACGGAAATCTACAAAAGGACGTCCATAAGCATTCTCCATCGGAGAAGCCTTATAGACGATCCATGACAAAGCAGAATTATCTAAAGTAAATCCGGCCGAATCCGGAGCCATAAGTCCTGCTATGGCATTTTTAAAACCGCTACGTTCAAAAAGAGCATTCCAATTGTTCACGGCACGTAAAACATAAGGACGCCACTTTTCAGGAAAACTACGGTCGATATATATCCTAATCTTTTGCCGGGGTTCAACCAGTTCTCCCCGCCTATACCGGGCCGTATCACGATCCGCCACTTCCAGCCGCCAACGTTTCACTACGCGATCCGAGATGACCTGACAACTTCCCGGTTCCATATGTGCATAAGGTACAGTAAAATATCCAACCCCTGAAGAGGCATAACGTACCTGCATCAGATGCCGGGGCAACAACCTTAAACAACAACCTAATTTCCATCGAGTCACTTCTCCATTTGCTGAAGTTGCAGGCGTCCTCTCTACAGCTTCATAAATCCGTTCAGACCTGACAATCACACTTTCCGGCGTTCCAAGAATTGCCGTTACCCTTCCTTCACGCTCACTCCCTAGCCCGATCAAAAAAGAAAAGGGTTGTAATCCCCACAACTTTCCATCACGAAGCCATTCGGTCACATCAATGATCTTCCCGGTCTTTTCACACCCCAAGATTTCAAATTCCTGTAAGGTAAGGGGCATTTCCCGTTCAGACAATAAACTTCCGAGTGAATATGACCCGGAAGTATCCACATAACTTCTTATCTCCTTCAATATTATCCGTTCCTTCTCTTCCTCCCACCGTAAAATCCTCGGACCGAACCGATCGCCCTGATATCCGAATTTAGCATCAGCAGATTTTTTTTTTCGTCCGGCACCCTCCAATATTGTAGTCGTCAGGCTCATATCACGTCCTAGCAGACTATCCGGGATCACCCATAAAATACGTCCATTCTGTTGATAAGTTGTAAACAAACCAGGTATAACTTCCGACTGTGCATAAAGCTTTATCATACACAGCAAGAAAAAAAGAATCCAACAGATTTTTTTCAACCAGGATAACATTTTCCGGGACCTGAACAGGTCCCGGAAAAACAACTGCTTCTTATTTAAAAGCATAGACAAAATCCACTACATTTTTAAATCCTTTAAACTCATAAACCATCAAGTCTTTCGTTCCCTCTTCCTTATCTATCTCTCCGGCTGCAGTCAGCTTCATTTCAAGCATACTGCAATTTCCATCCGGATATTCGGCCACTCCCCCCAGGTAACTTACAAAATCATAAGGAATCGCTTCTACCTCATCTCCTCCCGAAATATCCCAACGGTCCTCCCGTTGGCTGCGGAATTTCAACCGGGTAATCCGTACAGAAGGATCCGGATGGGCATAAATTTCATATGAACGAGGAGTTGAACGAGTCAAGTCTGCCCGATAAATCTTATTACCGACAGCATAGTAAAACATACGGTCAAAATAAGCTGAAGTGGCCACCGGTAATTTTCCTTCGACAAGCCCTGTTTCCGGGGTTAATTCCCAATAACCGCTACAGATTGTCCCTTTCTTCCCTTGTATCATCTCCGGAGAAATTTCGTAAATATACAAGCTACTTCCCTGACTGGCTATCGCCATAATCTTCGGAACATCGCGGGAAGTCGTCGCTCCGATATAAATTACATCTTTATCTCCAATATTGTTCGGATCGAATTTATTCGGATAACCGGCCTGCTCGCCTATGGTCTCCAGTTTCTGTTCATTCAGACTTCCGTCAATATCGTAAAGATCTTCCATGCCGCTAGCAATGTAGCGGTTCGTATTATAATTATTACCGCCAATATCCGCATTATAGTAAGAAAGGAAGCGTTTGTTCTTGGAATCATAAATAATATTTATTCCTTCCGGTGACACATCATAAGCCAGGGAAGCCCTCTCTGCATAATAATCCCCATCTGCAGCTTTCACCGGATAATAAACAGAAAATCCATCCGGCTTGGCAAACCAGAATACCCCATCGTCAATGATACATTCCCCCCGTTTATCTCCTTCCGCATACATCGGTGCATAATGGGCGTCATTAGTCAGCTTTTTGTATAACAACATTCGGTTATATGCATAACGTTCTTCCAAAGTAGCACCATCCAGCATATAGTTTTTCCCTCCTTCAGTGAAAATACCCAACAATGTCTCCTCAGATCCTATCTGCATGGCATCTTTCAGATGCAAATTATTAATCGACAAGAACAAAGGTTTACCTTGCAACCTGCCTCCCGTTTCCTGTGTATAGATATCTTGTACGGTAACCCGGCTGCTACCATCCCCATCGACACATCCCAATATGGCACTCTCACCGATATTCTGCAGCACAAACCAACAACGGTTAAATGCAGCCACCAAATTAACCACCGTCTCACCGAAGGTTACGATATTCTGTACCGTATCCGTTACAGCCAGCCGTAATGTAATCTGTCCGCTATTTTTCGGATAAACCCATACCCGGCAAACCGAATCCGTACCACATTCCGTCCACGTCACCCCACTTAGATTCTTTTTCCACAAATAAGTCAAATTGGCATTATCTTTCCGGTCCAACTGGGTAACAGCCGCTTTCACTTCAACCAAAACCGAATCTTTCTTCGGTATCGTAACACTGACGCTCCGCGGCATTTCTAACACCATATCGTTGATGTCATTATAATCATAATTTCCCAAATCATCGTAACAGGCTATTCCCAATACAGCCAATAATCCCCATACCAATATCTTTTTCATACTATCATTTTTTCTGTTCACATTCATCATCAATCCTTAGGAAACACAATCTCATTCTGAGGATTTTCGTCATCCATCAAAGGCGGATTACCAGCCTTCTTATAAGCCTCATACTTAGCACTGACCTCATCCCTAACTTCTTTCGTCTGCTCTGTCTCAGCATAAATTTTCCCCAAGTTGTCCATCATAAACATATATTTATTATTACTGTATATCCCCCACAACCTCTCATCCCAATCTGAAGGACGTATCGTATAAGCGATAGTAACTTCACAATCCGAATTCTCCACACGTCCCTCCCCAAACTCATGCTCAGCATTCTCTATATCAAAAGTCAGTTTTGTATTCAACTGGGCACCGACCCTAGGGGGACGGGGTACAACCAACTGGGCCGTAAAAGTTTCAGCCCCAACAGGAAATTCATAAGAAGGTATAAACACAACCCCTTCCATCTGATCGACCGTTTTCAGGCAAAAATTCAAAGGCTTTTCCAAAGCATATCCCAAACAACGCACTTTTACCCCTAAAGCACGTTCTGTAACTTCATTTATATAATCCCGGTCAACGAAAACACACTCGGCTTTTGTATTGAAAAATTCCAGACGGGGGGCTTCGTTATATCCCTTTATATCATTTTTCTCACAAGAAATGGCGGTAATCAATACAACCATCATTCCATATATCAATCTTTTCATCACTTACTATTTTCCGGTTATACCAAACATATCTTCATTTTCAGGCAAAGGGAACTGATACTTTGTCCGTACATCGACCAAACTGCAATTTACAAAAGTGACGTAGTTGTGCCGTTTATAAAAATAAAACAGCTGTCCCTCTCCGTAATACTCTTTCAGGTATTCACGCATCACTTCGTTGATCCGGCGCGTATGCCCACTGTCAAATCCTTCACGGGTATCCGGTTCGTCATATCCTTTTCCCCCATCTGTCGCATCACTGGAGGCGATTCCCCGTTTAAAACGAACCATATCCAAAATTTCAGCGCTGCTCTGCGGATCCGGATCACATTCAGCCATAATATAATACATTTCCGGAATCCTGATCAAGGGCATGACATCTGCACCGGAATAAGCTCCTGTATAATTCGGTAAATGATCTGAGGCATATCCGGTCTGATCGTATTTCGACAAGATTTTCTTTGTATCATCAGTAATCAACATCTCATGAAAAGCGGCATTTCCTGAACGGAAATCAGTAGAACCACCGGCAGATAAATCATAAAACTGCCCGAACAGTTCTTTGCCGACTCCCAAACCGGAAACATTCTGATTGATGAAATCAGGGTCCACCACTTTCTCCATCTCATAAATATGTAAACTAAAAATATGTTCATCGAATAAGATCCTGTTTTCTGTCGTCAAAGCTTCAGTCAACGGGAACAATTTACTTTCCACCACCTCACTGGCAACAGCATAAGCCTTAGCTTTACTTTCTTCATCCCCCTTGTAACAATATACCCTTGCCAACATAGCCTTTACAGCCCAACGATTCATACGAAACTGACGCAGCTCCAGAAACGGGTCTGCATTGACGTCATGAACAAAGATATCATGATCAGCCTCCCACAATAGAGAATCTGCCTGGTGTAAATCCGCCAGACAAGCGTCTACCACCTCCGTAGCAGGTAATACAGGAGTCGGTTCATTACTGAATACTGTCCGATAAGGAATAGCTTTCCCCTGAGGTTCCATAGCAAATACCGGCCCGAACATCCGTAACAGATCAAAATGCAGAAAGGCACGCAAACCCAAAGCTTCCCCTTTCATAATCTCATAATAACCCGGCGTTGTAATTACCTCACGGTTCACCTCCAGATAATGCAGGAAATTATTAATGTTCGCAATAATATTATAAGCACCTGAAAAAACATTATCTTTAATACTTTTATAAGTTCCGTCATAATTATAAATCGATGTCCAGTTCGTTATGTCAGGAGCGTACTCATACCGTCCGGCAAGCATCTCCATATAATTATAGGTTAGCTCACGTCCGTAAAGGGAAGACTCTCCCATTTTAAGATAAAAGCCCGTTAAAGCATCCTGGAAACCAAACTCATCTGCAAACAAATCCTCTTCCGGCACGGAAGTTTTAGGCTGTACATCCAACCAGTCCGAACATCCGCTACTCCCCAATACGATCACCAACAGGAAACCATATACAAATTTATACATATTCATATTATTTAAATACTACATTTAACGAAATTGCAAACTGACGGGCAAAAGGATAATCCAATCCCCTCTCCTGTTTTACAGATGAGAGATAAAAAATATCCTCCATAGTAAATCCCCACTTCAACGAACTGATAAAACTCTTTTTCAGGAAACGTGTATTTTGCTGATCCATCCGGTAAGTCAGAGACAACGAACCGAAAGTCAATGTATTCTCATCCATCACAAAACGGGATGTCGGACGTGTTTCCGATCCGTTGACAGAGTTTGTCAGGCGTTTGTATTTAGCCACATCCCCCGGTTTCTGCCAGCGTTCCTGCAAGACACGTTTATCTACATTATACCGTAAATCGGCATTCTCGATTTTATCCACCAACGTCTGGTTATATACCTGTCCTCCGAATTTATAGTTAAAAGAAAGATTGGCTCCAAATCCTTTATAATTAAATGCAGTATTGATATTTCCCTGCCATTTCGGCTCTGTGTCCCCGTAAGGGATTTTATCAATAGCATTATACTCACTGGTCACTTTACCATTGCGGGTCAGTAATAACTCATCTCCTGTCATCGGATCGATTCCCAGCGAACGGACAACCCAAATACGCGTCTGTGACTCTCCTTCTTCATACATCGGCAGAGGTTTGTCTTTTTCATTGCTGGTATTAAGCTCATTCATATGGCGCAAAGCATCCGATATTTTTTTCAGTTTTTCTTCATTATGTGAACCATTTACCGTGATCACCCAATAAGCATCTTTATCCAGATTACGATAAGGAATAAATGAAAAATTCAGCTCCACCCCTTTCGTCTCCAGATTTCCCATATTTTCCGGATAAGAAGCAAAACCGACAGAAGGAGCCAGCGTAATCTGTGCCAAAGAATTTTTCGTATTCTTGATATAATATTCGGCCCGGGTAGTAAAACGCCCTTTGAGTAAGGAAAGTTCCAAGCCAACATTCCAGGTTCCAGTCTGTTGCCATTTCAGATTCGAATTACCCAAAGCGACCAGTTCCGTCCCCGTTGCATTAGAAGAAAAATAAGGTTTCATTAAATTGGTATAAGTATAAACTGAGCGGGACTGATAAGGAGAAAAACCTTGTGTACCTGTCACCCCATATGAAGCCCGCAATACCACATCATCCACCCATTTAACATTTCTCAGCCAACTTTCTTTCTTCATATTCCAGCGTAAACCTGCAGACCAGAAAGGAGCAAAACGATTGTCTTTACCAAACTGTGAAGAACCGTCGATACGGATATTAAAATCGGCAGAATAACGATAATCATAAGAATATCCCAAAGTAGCCACAGCTCCCAAAGCCCGGGTAGTTCCTTCACTTCCGGTCATGTTTTCATTGTATTTCTTACCAAACAAAATATGATCCATATTGCCGTTCGGAAAACCCGTCACCGTTGCTCCATAGACTTCGCTATGAGTTTGCTCTACCGAATAACGCAGATTTCCCGTCAGATAATGCACATCATTGACCACATTGTTATAACTGGCTGTAAAAGCAAACATATAATTGAAATCCTCCGACTGGTTACGTTTAAAATCACCCTTCAGGGTAGGATCCACCACTTCAGCAAAAGCGGTGTGCTGTGCAGGACGGAAAACCTCGTCCTTACCTGTCGATTTCTGTATAGAAATATCGGCCTGCAAACGCCAGGCATCCGTCGGAGTATACTCTAATTTAAAAAGGTTACGGATACTAAAAGAGGTGGTCCGGTCTTTACTATGAAAGGTCGTATTATACATCGGATTAGCTACCTGATAAGGTTGTGAATTACCCAGATAGATCATATCCCAGGTCTGCATAATTTTATTGATTTCTCCATTTTCTCCGTAAGGCCGTAAATAAGGATTCAAACGGGTATATTCACTGAAAGATCCGTAAGGACTGTCATCTCCTGTTGAATTATCCACGGTCAGGCTGTTTTTCATCAGTAATTTACGGTAACGGTAAGAAAGATCCAACGCTGCCGTCTGGGTACTACGCCGTGACTCTTTCATTACTCCCGGCGTTTGATTGAGTCCCAGATACAATTTATACCGCAGGGCCTCACTTCCTCCTTCCAGCGTCAGGGCATGCCGGTGTTGTACAGCTGTCCGCAAAGGTTGGGACAACCAATACGTATCGACTCCTCTTTTCACCTCACGCAAACGGTTCTGATAGTCCCGTTGGGAATCCAGGTCATTGGGAGAATATAAACCAGCCAAAGCTTCAACCTGGATTTTTTCCTCTGCATCCATCAAAGTCCGGCATTTGCAAACGCAGGTTACCGCCATAACTCACATTGATTTCTCCTGGTTTCGGAGTGTAAGTTTCAATTACAATCACACCGTTAGATGCTTTCGAACCATAAATCGCCGTTGCAGAAGCATCTTTCAGCATTGTGATCGACTGTACACGATCCGGGTCCAAATCGACCATCGTCTGCACGTCAATCTCGAAACCATCCAGTATCAATAAGGGCTGATTCGGATAAGTATCGTATTCTCCCTGCAAAGACACTAAATTATTGTCTCCGGCCCCTCCGGCAGGCAGCGTGGAAGAACCACGCATACGCATGTCCGGTAAACGGTTCGGATCCGAACCCGCACTGATATTTTCCATGATCCGGAAACTGGGTTCAATGGTAGACAAAGCCTTAGCAATACTTGTAGTACTGATCTTTTTTAATTCATCCCCTTTTACCGTTACCGCAGAACCGGTAAATCCTTCCTTTTTACGGGCAAACATACCGGTAACCACAACTTCATCCAATTCAGTCTCTGTTTCTTCCAGCACAACCCGCAAAGGTTGTACTTTTCCATTCTCTATTTTAACAGGAATCTCTTTGGAATTCATTCCCACAAAAGAAAATTCCAGAGAGATACCCGGAGTTTCTGTTATTTCAAGACTGAATTTACCGTCAATATCCGTTGCCACCCCAATCGTGGTACCTTTCACCACAACCGTAACTCCTGGCAGCACACCTCCTTTAGAATCGACTACGACCCCTTCCAGCTTAATCAATTTCTGTGGAGCAACCATATCGGCTTCAGCCTGTTTCTTATAAATAACAATAACCTGATCTTCAATCTCATAACCGAAATCGGAACCACGCAGACATTGTTCCATCACTTCATTTATATTTCCCGACACAACATCTACGGAAACGTTTCCAATAGCATTTATAACTTGTTCATTATAAGCCAATCTGTAACCCAACTGTCTCTTTATTTCTTTAAAAGCTTCTTTCAATGAAACATTTTCCAGACGGAATGCCACACTCTGTCCGGCAGCTTCAACCACTAAAGGTTCGGTTAATATTAACAAAGTAATTAAGGATAACCGGATCCATATTCCTGCCCAACGGCAGACCTTTCCCCACCGTATTCGATTCTCTCTATTATTTTTCATATTCTCATTAAATTACCTATTCCTCTCTTTCAACGGATAATGACCGTCCGGCCTTTCAATTCGATATCCAGCGTACGGGTCTTCTCCAGTATATTCATCACATGTTTTAACGAACTACTCCGTTCAATTTCAAAAGAATAATATTCGTTCTGTTTATCACTATCTACAAAAAACACTTCAATATCATACCAACGTGCCAATTCTCTCATGATATATTCCAGAGAACGGTTATCAAACAAAAAATACCCGTCGATCCAGCTTGTTGCCGAAGCTCCGGCTTTTCCAACCACCCAGCGTTCTTCCATCAACTGCGCCTGTTCTCCCGGTTTCAGTAAAATTTCATGATTTCCCCGGCTCAACCGGATACTTCCCGACAACAACACAGCCGAATAAGGTTCATCTTCGTAATGACGGATATCGAAACGGGTTCCTAAAACCCTCACGACATTTCCTGCCGTTTCCACCCGGAAAGGCCGCAAGGAATCACGTGCCACGTCAAAAAATACCTCTCCGTCACAAGCTACCCGACGTTCCCCTGCCGGAAAAACTACCGGAAAACGTACAACGGATTCCGCATTCATCCATACTTTCGTCCCATCCGGTAAGATCATCTTATAATCCGTTCCTCTGGGTGTCCGTATCTCATTATATTGGGAAGAGTCTGCCCGGTTTACGTTTGCAGTCGGTTCATAACGGGCATACCCATCCTCAGCTAACAAGAAGCCTCCCTCCCAGTTGTAAGCAGAATCCCTGTTCAACATAATCTCTTTACCTGAAGCCAACCGAATGACCGGCAGAGAAGAGGCTGTCACTCTCTCTGCCAGGTCCTGATCCGTTTGCTTCACTTCATTTTGCCAATAAAACCAGACGCCTTCCCCCATACACAACAGCAGAACAACCCCTGCTACCCTCCCCCACCATTTCCGCCGTCTGTATCTCTCGATCCGACGCGCAATATTCATTTTCAAACGTTCACGGGCTTTTTCCTTATCGGACAACTCCAACCCTGCCATCTTACATCTGACATATTCCCGGTTACTGATTTTTTTATAAAAGTCCTGATGCTCCGGTGTTTTCAGCCAGTTTTCCAATGTCCGACTTTCCTGCTCGTCTAAATCTCCCAACAGAGAATGAATAATCGAACGCCTAATCGCCTCTTCACTGTCCGTTCTCATAGCTAATCAAAAAAGTTATTCAGTATCTTCTTTATCACGGGAAAGGAAATCGTCCAGCGACGCAGCTGGAAAATCCATCCCTTCACCCCGGAAATTTTTCATTCGTAAATAAATCAAATAACGGCCCAAAATATTGAATCCCTCATCCATCCCTTTCATCAGGCTGTTTTCAGAAGAACGCCATACCCCGCCACTACATGAGAAACCACCGACATATACATCGGAAATCTTACCTCTGTCTTTCAATTCTTGCCAAGGTTTCGGAAATTCGGTCGACGACATCGATACATTCAGATACATTCCTGCCTCCTGCCATGACTTCAGGTAACTAGCCGTACTCGCATCGATAGGCCCACCGAAAGAATACTCATCGGCCAGTTTTCCGAAAGCATGTCCTCCGGCTTCATGGCGCACAATCTGGACAAAATTATTCGGGAAAGGCTCCTCAGATACCGGACAAATAGCTACTCCTTCCCCAGACTTGGTCAGGTTGGCTACCCCTCCGTAACGCTTACCGTTAGCCATCACAATCACAACATCCTGCGTCGGAATATAGTCTAAACCTGCCCCCTCAATACTAGTCTTGACAAACTCCTGAATAGCCGTATAATCACAATTCATACCGGTTCCGAACTCATCATACGAACACTTGAAACGGGTATTTACCTCCTTAGGCCCTCCATAAGTCGCATTATAGTCCGTACATCCTGATTCGGCAGATTCAGCATGCAGCAGGATAAATCCGAAACGTTCCGAATAAGTCTTGAAAGGCTCCAGTGACTCCATGCCCTCCATCGCTTCCTGGCAATACAAATCATAAACCCCCGATTCGATTTCTTCTTTCGTGAAACCGTCTCCAATCAGAATAAAATTAAAAGTAATACGCGGGAAATCAGGTACTGATGCAAAAGGATCATTATAAGTCGGTTTTTTCCAGATCACAGTATGTCCGTCGTAAGTTTTATACATCTGACTCAAGGATAGCGGGAAACTCAATCCCAGTACTTCATTTTCCAGACGTAATTTCGTACGGTTGAAAAACTCACCGGTATTGGGCTGTAACTCGAAAACCATCTTGAATTGTCCGTCTTCGCTTTTTGTCTCCTTTAATTTCACCCATTCTACCTCTTCGTCAAACACCACATCGAAAGGTATATTACATTCAAACGAATGTGTCAATTCTGTCATATCATATTTGGCAAACAGCTTATCGTTATTCAATTTCCATTTGGGTTCCGGATATTGGGTCACTTTCAGCGTATCGCTCAGATTACTCTGGGTGTCCTTCAAATAAACCATGGCTTCCCGGATAACACTGGAATTGTTCACTGTCAAAGTTAAAGCCAGGTTGCGGTCGGTTACCGCCTTGGTAACAGGGGCTGTTATCCAATCCACCCCTTCGCTGAAGGTTACCTTTAAAGTTCCGTTCGACCGGTAAGGAACTTTCAAGGAAGTATGGTTATATAAAGCGATGAACTCTTTTTCATTCAACTCCAATACCCCTTTTTCCATCTGATATACCGGTAAATTCCAGCTTTCTGTTCCTGCTTGAACCACCAGGCGTACTTTTCGTTCTATTTCAGTCGTATTTTCAATTACCGTAACCTTTACCTCACATTCTCCGGCCGGTCCACTTACCGGCTCCACCGATAACCACTCGGGAATATTTACAATTTTCCAGGCCTCACTAGAAGTTACCTGAATAATCTGCTCTGTCGCCAGAGAACCGAAACGCAGGGAACTCTCCGAGACTTCCAGCCGGGGCGTATCTACAGGATCGCCGTTGTCTGAGCAACCTCCTAAAAAGAAGGCTGCTCCCAAAAGAAACAATAAATTAATTAAATATTTCATATCTGATATTTTTACTTGTTAAAATGCAAGGAACGGACGAACTTCTCCATAACTTCCGGCCAGATCTCCATAGATATGCATCGTTTCCCACCAACCATTTCGCAAATAAAACTTAAATACCATCGGATGTATCTGATAATCGGTTTCTGTCGACGTATAAATCCGGTTGAAATAATCTGCCTCCCATGAATTGTCCTGGTTAATGATAAAACTGTTATCATTCCCGTAGAAATAGAACTCATCACCTCCATTATCAACGATCAACTGGTTAACAGCTTTACGTTTTTCTTTTATGGCTTCAGTAGGTTCACGACCAGCTTCACCATCAGGGGATAAAACTTCTCCGTCAATCCAGGCTACCATTGCCTGTATTTCTCGAATAGCCGGCAAATACCATCCGGGATTTCCATTCCCGTCATTCAAATCACTGACATAAGCGGCTACAGGATAATGAGTTTTCCAATCGGCAATCTGTTTGTAAGCTTTCATATTCTCCCGTCCGTCCGTTTCGCTACGGGCAATTGTACCCACATTGTTAGGATCATCTACATTGGTTTCATCATAAGGTAATCCGACACGATACCACAAGTTCAGATCCCTGTGAGCTTTCAAAGCTACCACTTTACCATGGGCACCTCCGTCACTGATTTCATATACCAGGCCTAAGGTTTCGCCATTGACTACATACAAATCACCTACTTTATAATATTTACTCTGTACAATAGTCAATTTCACTTTCACATCCGTCTGAGGAATTTCAACAATTAATTCAACAGAACGGGAACCGGCTTCCGCAGGTGTAGCACTGATCTTTATCTGATTATTAGTAAAGTCAGGTGTCACGGTACACCACTTATCTTCGCTTTCAGGCAGGGTTGTTCCCCACATTTTTGCATTCGTAGAGACTTTTACGATCACTTCATCTCCAGCCTCATTCAGGGTAACCCGGTCTGCCGAAAGTGCCAGTGACGGTTTGGTGCCGAGTTGAGTTACAATCACTTCACATGAAGCCGTATTAGAAGCCGCACCGGTACTCAGGGTAATGGTAGCCGTACGCTCTGTTTCCAACTCAGAAGCAGTCGCATTCACCTTCAACACGTCTCCCTCTGTACTGACAGAACACCATTCCTGTGCCTCTTTATTGACTTCTGCTTTCCAGTTTTCCCAGGAAGAGTTTACTTTTACCGTCATCTCACCGCCTTCTGTCTTAAAGTTGACTTTTTCCTGATCGGTAGAAATTTTCGCCAAAACATTTCCTTCCTGGATAACTATCAATTCTCCGTTCACAGAAGGAATAACACCGTAAGGTGTGGTTAATAAAATTGTAATGGTACGTTCATTCAGAGTCGGATTAGCTTCTACCGATAACAGATATTTATCCGTTTCTCCTTCTTTCGGCTCCATTTTTACCCATCCCGCGGCCACTATATTATATTTTTCAACCGTCGATAAAACCTCAATATCGACAGCCCCTCCGGCAGCATCTATACGGACAGTATCCGGATTCGCCATGATCATCGGCTCATTTCCCAATTGTTCGATAGCCAAAGTATCGGTGAAACGGTTACCTCCGACACCACCGGATACTTCCAACGTTGCACGCCGGGCTGTCAACAATTCATTAAATTCGGAAGTCAGTAATAATTTTGAATTTTCTGCATCAAGTCGTACGGTAATCCAATCAACCAAGGTATCCCCATGCCACTTGTACTCGATTTCCGGACTGAAAGTCATATACATCACTTCCCGGGTTTCTTCTTTCGGAGAAAAAACGACTTTTTCCGGAGAAAACATAATAGACATTTTATCTCCGGCCTTTTGGACAACGTCCAGGTACAAAGTTTTCATATTCTCTCCTTCCCCCGAAAAAATTTTCACCCGGGAAGAACGTACTAAGGTATCCAGATTTTGTAAAGGACTGATCACCAATTCTTTTTCAGAGACTTTCAATTTACACCATACACTGTCTTCCAGTGGAGACATCTCCGCTCCCCAGGGATAATTGGATTTCATAGCCAGTTTTTGCTCTCCGCCCATTGCCGGAAACTCAAAAGCTGTTTGATTTCCGCCAATTATCAACTCAACAGGCATATCGAGCCCATCATCATCTTTACAGGCAACGATACCCCATGCGATGAACACGAATAAAACACTAAAAAATAAATATTTTGTCTTCATAAATTTATATTTAATGGTTAACCATTTTTAAATAGCGACAGATAACATAACAGTAACTCCTGTATGTTCCGGAAAATAGCGGCATACTCCTCCGGCACATTGTATTCCCTCCCGATTCCGGCCATAATCGACAGATGCCCGCAAGCTGCGCCAGCTGTAACTCCCTCCGACACGATAATAATGAAGGCTATCACCATAACTTTCATAATTGCACATATCGCTTACATATACCATCCATGCCGGGGCCAATCCCAGCTCCAACAATCCCATGGCCCAACGCTGATTATCTTTTGAATCACTCCACACATGCTGTAACTCCATCCGTAAAGAAGTCTTCGGGGTAACTTTGTAAAGCAGATCGGCAACCAATACCTCTGAGTCCATCCTCATATTCCCAAAACCATATTTACTGAATTCCAGTTTTTTCTGGTGGAAAAACAACAATGTACTTTTGAAACTCTTCGACCATTTTCTCTCCAATTCCAAGCCGATCTCTCCATAAAGTAATTTTCCTTTCTGCCTGAAAAGATACGTACTCTCATCGTCCTTTTTCATAGTAAGACTCCGATACATAGATCCGTTCACTGCAAAAGACAGTGGATTTGCTGTTTTTTTTCCTATAGGCAGCTCCCCAAACAAACTGAATTGTCCTCCTGTCTCTCCTGCCATTTTTATCTCATGCGGAAATAAAGTCAACAATGCATATTTATGTTGCATGGTCAATGCCGGCACATAATTCAAACTGACACTTTCATCGTTTAAGCAATCGTCGACCCGCAAATCTCCGTTTTCAAAAGCACGAAACGTAGCGGAAAAACCTATTCCCGGAGCATCGATCCCTGCATACAACAGCACATTACGACCTTTTCCATAGCGGATATTATATGCGTCGTCCCAATACAAAGAGCGACTCTTTGCAACATATTCCCCTCCCAGGGAAAATATCCCCTTGGACAAATCCAGCCTGCCGGCATAATTCCGTACTACCCGGTCGGCCTTCACATCATGTTCGTCACTTCTGTCATCACGCAATACCCAAGAACCACCCACCGAAAGCAGCATTCCGTTTTCCGGGAACAACAAACTCCCCAAATCCATTTCTCCATCTGCACCATAGATCCGTACCGGAGCATATTCCCGAAATTTCTGCGGTACTCCGGCCACACCTTTCAAAGTCACCCCATCCCACGGACGCCACCTGATATTTCCCCCCATCAAGGCATTATTAATCCCCAAGGCCCTTTCCTCATAAGTACGGAAAATCAAACCACTTCCAAACTGTTCATATACCGTCCCTGCACGTAATTCCAAAGACTTACCGGTCCATTCAGCAAATCCTCTCATCAACTTACATCCCTCCCAGTCCGGAGAAAAACCAATCATCGGAGGTTCATAGATATCATACTCCAGACCAAACCGGAAAGCTTTAAATGAATATCCTAAAGTCAGATAAGTATTGGTAGCCACTTTATCTTCTACCTTCTTCACCCCCAACTTATCATCCTTCATGTAGAATCCCCAGTTCGTCTCCAGACTTCCGCTAAAATGTCCCTTGGAGTGCTGTATTTCCTGAGCTTGTACAAACCCGGAAAATACAGCAAATACAACCAATAAAACAGGAATTTTACAATTACACATTCCTACCTATATTCAAAGATTCAATACCCGACATTCGTCCCAATAGCAACCTGTTGCACATTCTCAACCACCCCCTGTTCGTTCGTTACAAAAACCACAAGCGTACTCTTTACCGGATCTGCTTTTCCCATATTGATCTGGAATTTAATTTCTTTCGGGGCACCCGGTTCAAAAGCCACCGCTTCCTCTCCTTCAAATGAAGGCATATAATCACGCATGGTATGAAACCACTCTATCATCCCTAAAGAAACATGATTCAAATACATGCCATCTTCAACCAAAGCAGCGATCACTTTACCGTTGAAAGATTTTTTACTACCGATCACAGCAGTCAATTCAACTTGTTTTTTATCTTCCGATAAAGAATTTTTAATGGCGATAGCAACCTCAGCCTTGGATTTAATAGCCGACAGTAATCCATCACGTCCCATAGCATCGACTGAAAATTTATCTTTATTACGATCTAAATAAACCGAAGGAGTACCCGTAGAGCCGAAATATGCAATAAAAGCTTTCTCCATCTCCCGGCTGCGTTCATCGTATTTCTGCCACATTTCAGGAGATTGTCCCTCGTAATGCGTCTCGATCAAAACGATTCTGGGATCTTTCCGGGCCAATGCATCTTCTTCAGTCAGTAATTGGATTGTACTGGTACAGTATCCGCAATTCGTTCCAGTCAGGCTTTCTACTAACATACGCGCTGTAAACTCACCTTCTTTAAATGCACCCAAATTCAATGCCTCTTCAGCTTCTTTCCCCTGCCACATTGCAGTAATTCGATGCATCCCGGCCTCTGTCGTTCCGAAATAGGGGCTATCTAACTTTTCCCCGTCAATATAAAACTCTCCCCCAGAAATACGGCTCCCCTGCTCATCAACTAAATAAAGACAGGCAAAATCTCCGCCATCTGCCACGATACTCTTTTTATCAGAAGTCACCTTTAACTTTACATTCTCATTCATAGCAATCACATCCAAGGTATTAGATACAATTCCCTTGTAAGTTGCAACAACTTTATAAGTACCCGGAGTGTCAGAAGACAAGGTGTTATCGACTAATTCCTGGTCATTGGCTTTATACACACACTGTGTACTCACATCTTTCCCGGTATTGTCCTTCACGGTAAAAACTACAGCATCCACACCATCTGCTGAAAAATAAAAACGGTCTGAAGTCAAGGTAAGACCGCTTAAAATGCCGTCACCAGTATCATCTCCATCGTCCGAATCAGAACAAGAAAACGCTACCACACAGATAACAGACAAAAACAATAAAAACGATTTTCTCATAATTTATAAGTTTAAAAGTTATTTTTCAAATAAGAAACGTATACCCCACCTGACAGGGTGACTGAAAAAAAATACATTTCAGGAAAAATATTTTTCCGGCGGCAAAGGGTAAGATCCATTTCATTGGTTCTCCCGGAAATATCCCTGGGATTTTATATATAAAATCAAAAGAATTGTCACCCGAATAACAGGGCTACACGTTTCTTAAAAAGAAGTAACTTATTCATCCTAATAAAAAGAAAAAAATGAAAACAGGAATTCTAATTTTACTCACTTTATTGATCTGGAACCTACAAGTTTGCGGACAAATGATTCCGGAAAATGTAACCTTAAAACAATTGGACGGGAAAAAAATTACTTTTAAAGACGCAGTACAACAAGGCCCGGTAATCATATCGTTTTGGGCAACCTGGTGTAAGCCTTGCCAAAGTGAACTGGAAGCATTAAAAGATTTAGAAGACTCCTGGAAAAATAAAGTCCGGATTATAGCAGTATCAATTGATGATGCCAGAGCAATGGCTAAAGTAAAATCCCTTGTAAAAGGGAAAAAATGGCCATTCGAAGTACTGCTCGACCCGAATAAAGAGCTATATAAAGCATTCAATATTTCAGCAATTCCCTATGTTTTAGTTATAAACGATAAGAAAGTGGTATGGACCCATTCCGGATACATGCCAGGTAATGAAGTTTTAGTTGTAGACAAAGCATTAGAAACAATCGGAAAAAAATGATATAGTAGAGAAAATAAAACAGTTTTAATGGCTGAAAAGTTATAGGATTACTAATAAATTATAGAGGAAAATAAGTAATTTCATATATTTGCCATTATTTTTGTTCGTTATTATTATACTATGCTGAAAAAAGCCTCAGACAACCATGCTAAAACTGATTTACAGGAATTCTCATATGACCAGCCAGATGTATTCGACCGGTTATTCGACCGCCATTACACTTCACTTTGGTCATTCGCATTTCACTATGTTAAAGACAAAGACATAGCGGAAGATTTGGTACAAGAGGCTTTTATCCAGTTGTGGGATCATTTAAAAGGATTTGACAGCTTTACAGCTATCCGTGTATATCTTTTCCGGAATGTCCGGAATGCAGCACTTGATTATCTCCGGCATGACAAAGTACGAAACAGGAATAGTACAGAACTCAATGTATGGCTACAAAATGAATTGAGGGAGCCATTGGAGCGTAAAATCATAGAAGAGGAGGTATTCGGATCTATGTACGATGCAATTTATAAATTACCGGAACAGACACGAAAAATTGTACTACTGACGCTGGAAGGAGTATCTAATCCCAAAATCGCCGAACAATTGAAAATTTCGGTTAATACACTGAAAACTTTAAAAAAAAGAGCTTATCAATACCTCCGTAATGAACTTGGACCATACAGGTTTACTCTTCTGAATTGGATATTTTTGTTGCGGAAATTAATAAAAAGAAATAATAATTAAAAATAAAATCCAGGGGCATTTTTTCTTCTATTCCGATTCCGGTTTTTATACCGTCAGACCGGTGGTGTCTGACGGAAACGTAACGTAAAGTTTTTTGCGAAGTGAGGAGTCCCGCCGGTCAGTGATAGAAAAAGGTAGACGACCGACAGAGGTGACCGGGTCGACAATTCCGATCACCGGAGACGAATTGGTAACGAAATAAACCTACATTTTAGCCGGAGATTATTTCTTGCGGCGCAATTCAAAATTTTTCCCCAAATATACTCTCCGTACCTCCGGGTCGGCAGCCAGATGCTCTGCTGTTCCGGCTTGCAGGATACGGCCGTCGTAAAGCAGATAGGCCCGGTCGGTGATCGAAAGTGTTTCCTGTACATTGTGGTCGGTAATCAAAATACCGATGTTCTTATCCTTCAATTTCTGTACGATATTTTGAATATCTTCGACTGCGATAGGGTCTACACCGGCAAAAGGCTCGTCCAACAAAATAAATTTAGGCCGGATCGAAAGTGCCCGGGCAATTTCCGTACGGCGTCGTTCTCCTCCCGACAACTGGATTCCCAGGCTTTTACGGATATGCTGCAACCCGAATTCGTCGAGCATTTCTTCGAGCCGGTCTTTCTGCTCTTCTTTGGTCATTTTGGTCATTTCCAATACAGCGCGGATATTGTCTTCGACACTCAGCCGCCGGAACACCGAAGCCTCCTGTGCCAAATAACCTACCCCCAACTGTGCACGCTTATAAACCGGTTCTTTGGTTATTTCCTGATCATCCAGAAAGATCCGACCACCATTCGGAGTGATCAGTCCGACAATCATATAAAAAGAAGTCGTTTTCCCAGCACCATTAGGCCCCAACAAACCCACAATCTCTCCTTGCTCCACTTGCACCGATACATCTTTGACAACGGTACGACTTTTATATTTCTTTATCAAATGTTCTGCTCTTAGTATCATCATGTGCTGTTTTAGATCACAAAGATAAGAAAAAGACAGAGAGGAAGAAAAAAAATACAAGGACTACAGGAAAATGATTTAAAAATTCAAATAAACAGAAAAATTAATAGCAAAATTCTGGACATGCTGTCCTGGCCGGTCTTCGCGGTGGGTCAGTCTCCATATCGCATCGATCCGGAACAGCCGGAAAATATTTTCTATGCCGACCCCTGTTTCAAAATAGGGCTTGGACACCGAAGACATTCCCTCGGGGAACAACAGTATGGCCCGGGTATCGGGCAGGCTTCCGTTATTCTTATCGGAAAGTGTTCCGATCAATCCTTTGAAAATAAATACTTCCCGCCATTTCAATTTTTTCATCAAAGGAATCTTCCCCAAAAAGAAACCTTTAAAATGATGTTCGTAGAAAAATGCCAGCCAGGTATCCGAAGCAAACTCATAGTAATTCATACATGAGAAAGCGTAAGGATCATAAAAATAGGTAGCGTTTCCTTCGTGAAGTTTCAGTAAAGGATAAGGCACTTTCCCGAAAATTTTTCCTCCGGTCAGTACCACATGAGACTTACCGATCGGCGAAATCGGAAAATCATAATTGATAGAAGCTACAGCCCGGTAAAATTCATAGTCATTTTTAAACAGCCCCTTCACCCCCATGGCCAGATCGACGCCGATAATCGGATAATCGGATCCTAAACTGTATTTATCGAATGCTTTACGAACGACTATTTCATCTTTAGACAAACGGGTATTCAAGCGTACTATCGTCGACTGTACAGAGGGCATCAATTCTCCGTCAGGTTTCACAAAAGGCACATAAGGATTAGAAAACAGGTCCCTGACCTGTACCCCAAAAGTATTGGAAACCCCTTGCCGCCATTCTTTCTCAAAGTTCACATCCAACTGGTTGACCATACTCAACCGATCGTTATCCCCTCTCGAAAAGATTGAACTCAGGATATTTCCTTCGGTAAACGCATTGATTCCCGCTCCCAATTGCACGACATCGTGTTTGAAAGCAGCCGATAACTTCGAAGTCGGTAAATCGTTGAAGGAATAATCGAATCCACCGGCTCCTTTCCAGCGACGATCCTTCGTTCCATAGGCTCCGTAACCGAAAAGACGGATTTTCTTGCTGAAATCGGTTGTAGTCCGGGCGCCCAACTGAAAACGGCATCCTTCCTGTTTGTTGAAGCTAAGCAACTTATAATAAGGTCCCCACTCTACATATTCGGTATCGTAATACCCACCCAGGACCATAGAGACAATCGTGTATATATTTTGATACAGGGGTACGTTTTTAATCGAATCGACCATTCCATAGATCTGTTTTTCCTTACCACTCAATGCATAGGGCCGGATCGTATCCCAAAAACGATCGTCATTTTTCAGGACATTATTATCGATAATCACATTATTATCCATTTTGAGCACCCTGTCGGGAATGACCGGATTCAGCTGTATATGCGAGTAATCTACTTGCCGGTGCCCCAAAAAGGACACCATCTTCGAAGAATCGGACATGACGATGGAAAAATCGGCAAAGATTTTATCCTGCTTCGGAAACCAGACCGAATCGTCCAGGAACTGATTTTCATTATCCAACACCAGGTGTCTGATCCAGTTCACATTCAACCCCTTCATCATTTTGACGTGAGCCGATTGCAATGCCCAGGTCATCGAATCGATATTTACTTCCCCATCCAATACAGGTGTAGAGAAAGATTTGGGATGAAATCTGATTTTATAGGTCTTCCGGCCATCGATCTGCAAACTATCGACCAGGAAATATTTATAAAATAAAAGCCCGTGATCCGAAAGCGGACTGGCGAAACGTACTTCGAAAATATCGATATAGTTGTCGTAAAAATTGACGTTGGCATGTAAATGGCCGGTAAACTGCGCCAAGGTATAGTCTTCTTCAATACCGGAAATCCGGCTGGCATTCACAATCTCCCGGGATAAGGACGGTGACTTCCGGTAATAATAATCGGCAGAAGCTTCGGAAATCATCACAGGCAGATAAGCCTTTCCCGTAATGACCGAAGTATCCATGTGCTCGAAGATAAATCCGAAATTCTTTTGTAACTTCTTATTTTTAAACCCTGGCTTGATATTCGTCAGGTCGAGCTCCATCTTGGTATAAGTCTTACAATAATATTGTTCGAACCGGGCAGGATTATTTCTGTATTTGTTTTTACTGACATTCCGGAGGATCACATGTGCCGGATTTTCTCCGGGAGTAACTTTTACCTCGTCCAGATCGAAAGTCTGAGGTTCCAGCTGAAAATCGACAGCATTGTACGCCCCCTTGTTTATCTTTACTGTTTTCGGGAGATAACCGACAAAAGACGCCTGGAGCTCAGTCACTTCTTCGCGGGTTTCGAGGTAATATTCTCCATCGAAGTCGGTGGTCATTCCAATAGTCGTCCCGGTAAAAAAAACATTGACCAGAGGTAAAACTTCTCCCGTCTTGGCATCCGTCACTTTCCCCTTCACCCGGGTACTCTGAGCCCACATGCATTGTCCAAGTAACAGTAATACAACTAATAATACGATTCTTTTATTCATGATCATTATACTACCCCTTCTCTCAATATATCGTGGATATGAACCATTCCCTTGTATTTTTTATCTTCGTCCACGACCACCAATTGAGTGATACTATTCTGTTCCATTTTCTGGAAAGCGTTGTAAGCGAGTTCTTCTTCCTGAATAGTTTTCGGAGAAACCGACATAATATCCCGGGCTTTCAAGCCATCCACATCTTCATATTTCTCGAGCATACGTCTCAAATCCCCGTCGGTAATAATGCCTAACAATCCTCCTTCGGCATCGGTCACCGCCACTGCGCCCAATCTTCCGCCCGACATCTCCAATATCACTTTACGGATTCCGTCTTCCAAAGATACATAAGGCCGGTTATCCTGATCGAATACATCGGATACCCGGGTATATAAACGTTTCCCCAAGGATCCTCCGGGATGATATTTAGCAAAATCACGGCTTGAAAAACTCCTGCATTGGATCAGACAAATAGCAAGGGCATCTCCCATCACAAGTTGTGCTGTCGTCGAGTTGGTCGGCGCCAGATTATTCGGGCAAGCTTCACGGTCGACCTGTGCTTTCAATACATAAGCCGCATTCTTTGCCAGGAAAGAATCGGTATTCGATACCATAGCCACGATCTGTTCGTTACCGACATTCCGGATCAACGGGACCAGCACCTTGATTTCGGGGGTGTTCCCGCTTTTGGAAATACAAATGACGACATCGTCGTGGCAAATCATCCCCAGATCACCGTGGATAGCGTCGGCCGCATGCATAAAAACAGCAGGAGTACCGGTCGAATTGAGAGTAGCCACTATTTTTTGGGCAATAATGGCACTTTTACCTATACCTGTAACGATCACCCGTCCTTTCGTATTATAGATCAATCGGACCACTTTTTCGAAATCGTCGTCGATAAATCGAGCCAGATTCTGTATAGCTAAAGCTTCATCAGCAATTACTTTTTTTGCAACCTCCTTAATATCAACCATCTTAGATTATTCTTTAAAATATTTCTTAAACAATAGACAATATTTATGCCAAAAAAATCAGAAAAAATTATGGTAACCCGATTTTTTTCCTATAACTTTACTAAACGACAAAAATACCAATTTTTGTCATTCATTTGCTTAGGTGATCATAACATTTATTGTGCCATTTTGTTTGTCCAAACAAATTAAGTTATAAATTTGCATTTCCTTGAGAAAAAGGGTGTGCAAAATATATGAATAATACAATGGGATTGCAGATTAATTTACACGCAAAATTAAAAGAGTATTTTGGCTTCGATCATTTCAAAGGAAATCAGGAAGCCATCATTAAGAACGTGCTGGCAGGAAATAACACTTTTGTATTGATGCCTACAGGAGGTGGTAAATCGTTGTGTTATCAATTACCGGCATTGCTTCTCGAGGGCACCGCGATTATTATTTCTCCGCTGATTGCTCTGATGAAAAATCAGGTGGATGCCATGCGTTCATTTTCAGCCGCTGAAGGAGTTGCGCATTTTCTCAACTCTTCGTTGACCAAAAATGAGATTTTAAATGTGAAAGAAGACATTTTGAGCGGTAAAACGAAAATGCTCTATGTTGCTCCCGAATCCTTGACCAAGGAAAGTAATGTTGAATTTCTAAAGAAGATCAAGATTTCTTTCTTTGCTGTGGATGAGGCACATTGTATCTCGGAATGGGGCCACGATTTCCGGACAGAATACCGGAAAATCCGTCCGATCGTCGAAGAAATCGGTAAAGCGCCGATCATTGCATTGACTGCGACAGCGACACCCAAAGTGCAGAACGACATCCAGAAGAACCTGGATATGATGGATGCCCAGGTTTTTAAATCTTCTTTCAACCGACCGAACCTATACTACGAAGTACGTCCTAAACAAGGAGATGTCACGAAAGACATTATTAAGTTTATTAAAAACCATGAAGGGAAATCCGGTATCATCTACTGTCTGAGCCGGAAGAAAGTGGAAGAACTGGCGGAAGTGCTTAGTATCAACGGTATCAAAGCAGCTCCTTATCATGCGGGAATGGATGCCAGTACCCGAAGTACCAACCAGGACCGCTTCCTGATGGAAGAGGTGGACGTTATTGTAGCGACCATTGCTTTCGGTATGGGGATCGACAAACCAGACGTACGCTTTGTCATCCATTATGACATTCCTAAAAGTCTCGAAGGGTATTATCAGGAGACAGGACGGGCAGGACGGGATGGTGGCGAAGGAATCTGTCTGACTTATTATAGTTTTAAAGACATCCAAAAGCTCGAAAAGTTTATGCAGGGGAAACCCATTGCCGAACAGGAAATCGGTAAACAATTGCTGATGGAAACAGTCGCTTATGCCGAGACTTCTTTATGCCGGCGTAAAGTACTGCTCCATTATTTCGGAGAAACCTATGAAGAAGACAACTGCGGCTGTTGTGACAACTGCCTCTATCCGAAGAAAGAGTTCGAAGGCGAAGATTATATGGTCGATGCCCTGCAACTGGTCAGCGATGTTAAAGAAAAATTCAAAATCGAACATTTGGTTAATATCCTCATCGGTGAAGCCGATTCTGCCATCAAATCGTATAAGCATGATAAACTGGAATTATTCGGTGCCGGTTCGGAAAAAAGCCGGCAATTCTGGACGATGGTATACCGGAGGGCTTTAGTCAGTTCATTTATCGAAAAAGATATAGAACAATACGGAGTAATCAAACTAACGGATGAAGGCCAAAAATTTTTGGATAACCCTAAAAGTTTTATGCTGATGGAAGATCACAATTTCGACGAGAACGAAGAAGAAGAAAAGATACAGGAGAAAGGTGGTGTATCTGCGTTGGACAGCACTTTATTCGCTATCCTGAAAGATTTACGGAAGAAAATAGCCAAGACCAATAACTTGCCTCCTTACGTCATTTTCCAGGACCCGTCACTGGAAGATATGTGTACCAATTATCCGATCACACTCGAAGAATTGGCCAACATCCAGGGCGTAGGTGCCGGGAAAGCACAGAAATACGGCAAAGAATTCGTCGAAGTCATCAAACAATACGTTGAAGACAACGAGATCGAACGGGCACAGGATATGGTCGTGAAAACAGTAGCCAATAAATCCAAATTCAAAGTATACATCATCCAGAATATCGACCGCCAGATCGATCTGGAAGATATCGCTTCGGCTTTGGGGCTCAACTTCGACGAACTGATCAAGGAGATGGAAGCGATCGTCTTTTCCGGAACGAAATTAAACATCGATTATTATATCAATAAGATCCTCGACGAAGAGCAACAGCAGGAAATCATGGATTATTTTATGGAGGCGAGTTCCGACAATATTTCCGAAGCTTTCGACGAATTCGAAGGAGATTATGCAGAAGAAGATCTTCGGCTGATGCGGCTGAAGTTACATTCCAAACACGGAAACTGACAATGGAAAAAGTTGCGGGAAATATTGGGGGTAAGTCGAAATGATCGATACCCCCTCTTTTTTCGTCAACTATAAGGGGTATGTCACTGTGTCACAAACACTCTCCAACTGCCATCCTTTTCACCTCGCTCAACGTATTTCTTCTGAATGAGTTGGTCAGGCAGTTTTTGAATGGCAGCGATGCTTATGCCTGTAATTTCTTTCACATCATTATATATTTCAACAGCAACCAGATCATTGAAATATTTCAAGAACGGACGGATATCTTTAATATCCGCATGGGCACCATCGCCAGGTATAGGACCGACTTCAAGGTCTGTTTGATGCAAAGCCTCAAGATACTCACTCTTCTTGCGACTACGAATCACAACCATCGGATAATTATGGCAAGTCAGAATAAAATTCACCATCAACCGGGCAATACGGCCATTATCATCCTCAAAGGGGTGAATTCGTATATATCGGTAATGAAACAAGGCAGCCAACTCCACCGGAGAGAGTTTTCCCTCTTGCCCTGCCCTGTTATTTTCCCTGTCCTTTTCAGACAATGGCTGTAATTCCTGCCATGCGGCCAAAGCCTTCTTTATATTAAGATATTTCATATAGTACCATACCCATTATCATATCATGTAAATATAACTGCCAAAAATGTTTTTAATATGGTTGTATAGCTACAACCTTTTTCATTGTTTGTCACAATGAATAAAACTAAAAAAGGGGATGTGCCAGGCACACCCCCTTCTATTTATACAAAGGGTTTGAATTAAAACCGGAAGCCTAGTTTAATCATGGGACTGGCCAGGAAATTGAACTGATGTGTATCTGCCGACAACATCTTCACTCCGGCCTGAGGTCTGAGATTATTTACTGCATAAGAATAACCTACGGGGCAAATCTCGATACCGGTATAGATGGCATCTGCAATAAAATACTGGAATCCGGTGACGAACGAACCGTTGATGTTAAACGTCTCGCCGACAGCCTTCCCGCTATAAGTTTCATCTTCGGCATTTGCCGTACTACGTCCGTAAGCAAATCCTGCTTCAAGTCCGTAATAAAAGAACAAACGCTGATATCTGGTCGCTACATAACGGTCGCAACCGAGTCCGGCCTGATACTGTAGTCTGTTACTTTCCGGGACGAAGCTATAATTCGGAATATCTCCGATCTCAGCCTCATCACCTTCGGCCGTGCCCGGGAGTGCGCTATACTCAGG
>NZ_LARE01000111.1:0-5008 GCF_000980245.1 Odoribacter sp. N15.MGS-14 | reverse complement strand
CAAGGATAATATTGATACGACCGATTATATGGGGAAATTTACGATGCATATTTTTGCGGCTCTGGCAGAATTCGAACGGAATGTGATTATGGAAAGGACTCGTGAAGGACGGGAAGCAGCCCGGAAAAGAGGAAAAAAATTCGGAAGACCTCAGGGCTTGAATCCGGAAACCCAGCAAAAAGTAAAAAAAGCAGCTCTCTTGTATCAAAAAGGATTTGCTGTAAAACAAATATGCCAACAAATTGAAATTAAGAGTAAAAGCACACTTTATAAGTACCTCCAACTGGAAAATATTCCCCTGAGATCTTTCTCTAAAAACTGAAAAGGCATTTTTTTCTTTGTAGTGGAAAAATAAAAGGCTATTTTTGCGGCTGAAAATAAGACGGTTCTTCAGTAGAAATATGACACTGAGGACCGCGGAGCGTACCTAATCGGTTCCTTTTCTAAAAGATAATCATATAGAAATCAAGTAGTAAACTATATTTACCCTGAGTTTAGTTTAAATAAATTCAGTGAAATAATTTGCCTTAAAAAGGTCCAATTAAATTCTGATTTAATTGGACCTTTTTTATTATATAGTTATAACTATCGGGGGAATGCTAACCACATAGGACAAAGCAGGATATGTGTATAGATAAATCCAGATTAAATCCAGTACAAATCCTATTTATTACCAGATTAATAACTAAATAAATAAGCTTTAATCCAGTTTTTATTTGGATTTTAATCATTTTTTAGTTAATTTTACAGAAACTAACACTCAAAGGAATCTCCGGGGAATCGCTGTTATCGGGAAATTGATTCATTTTCAAACTAAAAAACAGGCTATGGGTACTGCAAGATCTAACTTATTAAATCAGCTGAAAGGAAGTTTCGGAAATGTTATCCTTTATGAAGTAAACGGACAGCTGAGAATAAGGAGCAAAACGGGACGGTATAGAAAATCGAAAAGTAGTAAGCAAAAAGCACAGAAAAACAGGTTTAAAGGGGCGGCTTCATTTTATCATAAACTGGAAATGCCGATGTATATGACCTGGAGCGATGCTACGCATGGACAAAACATAAGCGGATATAACTTTTTTATAAAAGAGAATATCCATAGCTTTACGGAGACAGGAGAAATTACCGAATTTTCAGGCCTGAAGATATGTTACGGGCCGCTTTATATCCCGGATTATTTCGGAATGCAATATACCACTCCGGATCTTATTCGCCTGGAATGGAATCCCGGGTATAAAAATCAGGGTTTCGACGACGACTTATTACAAATAGCCATTTACGATAAAACCAGGGTAGACGACGGTGAGATATATTGGCTGGAAGGTTTTGAAACCATACGGGCTACAGGAGCATATACCTTTACTCTCCCGGCCGAAAGAGGTAAAGAGATCCATTTATTTGCTTTTTTCAAAAATAAATACCGGAACATTTTTTCGGAAAGTCGTTTTCTGGGAACAGTGGCAAAAGAAACATAAGTCTCCCCTGGCGGAAGAAATGAACGAATTCGTTTCGTTCTGCACCCGGTTTGCATTATCATTCGATAAAATAAGCTACATCTCAGCAAAGTTCAAGTAAACTTGGCTTTGCTTTCGGTTTACATTATCTTTGTAGCAGAATCAAGTCGTGCGGAATTATGAAAATGTGTATTGCAGAGAAACCAAGTGTTGCCAAAGAAATCGCGAATATTCTGGGAGCTACGACCCGGCGGAACGGATATCTGGAAGGGAATGGATATTGTGTTACCTGGACATTCGGACACTTATGTACCCTGCAAGAACCGGGAGAATATACGGAGAAATGGCAAAAATGGAATTTAGGGGTATTGCCGATGATCCCCTCGAAATTCAGGATCCGTCTGATCGAAGATGAGGGAATAAAAAAACAATTTGCCGTTATCGAGGAGCTGGTCTCGAAAGCTGAAATGGTGATCAATTGCGGGGATGCCGGCCAGGAAGGAGAACTGATTCAACGTTGGGTATTGACCAAAGCCAAATGCGGGGTACCTATCAAACGCCTTTGGATTTCTTCGCTGACAGAAGAAGCCATCCGGGAAGGATTCGAAAAACTCATGGAATCGCAAGATTTCGATACTCTCTATGCGGCCGGTTCTGCACGGGCTATCGGCGACTGGCTGTTAGGGATGAATGCCACGCGGGCTTATACGTTGAAATACGGGACAGGAAAAAACGTACTCTCGATCGGACGAGTGCAGACCCCTACCCTGGCCCTGGTCGTCGAACGACAAAAAGCGATCGAGAACTTTAAACCGGAAACTTATTGGGAAATACGGACGAATTACCGGGAAGGACTTTTCTCCTGTTTGCGCGGACGGTTCAATAAAAAAGAGGAAGCCGAAGCCCTCCTGGAAAAAATCACTCCACTCGAACTGGAAATTCTCAGTATCGAGCGGAAAAAGGCCATGGAACATCCGCCGAAACTGTTCGACCTAACTCTATTGCAGGTGGAATGTAACCGAAAATTCGCCTATACAGCCGAAAATACCTTAAAAATCATACAGTCGCTTTACGAGAAAAAGCTGACCACCTATCCCCGTGTGGATACCAACTTTTTACCGAACGACCAATATGCCAAAGTCCCCAAAATACTTCAGGGCCTGAAACCTTATGAGGCTTTAACACAGCCGATCTTATCAGGAGGAAAAATACGGAAGTCAGCCAAAGTCTTCAATGACAAAAAAATTACGGATCACCATGCCATCATTCCTACCGGTGTATTCAGTTACGATATGTCTCCCGAGGAAAAGCGGGTATATGATCTGGTAGCCCGCCGTTTCATTGCCGTCTTCTATCCGGACTGCGAAATAGCCAATACAACCGTTATGGCCAGAATTGGCGACGAAGACTTCAAAGCCACCGGAAAACAAATCATCGATCCGGCGTGGCGGGTGGTATTCGGCAATAATACAGACAAACAAAACGAAGAAAACGTATTACCGGTTTACGAAAAAGGAGAACACGGTCTTCACACCCCCGAAATCCAGGAAAAACAAACTCAGCCCCCTAAATACTATACGGAAGCCGATTTATTGAGGGCCATGGAAACTGCCGGGAAACAAGTGGAAGACGAAGAACTGCGGGATCTGATGAAAGAAAACGGAATCGGACGCCCTTCTACCCGCGCAAATATCATCGAAACGTTGTTTAAACGGCAATACATCCGCAAAGACAAAAAACGGATTTTAGCAACAACGACAGGCATAGAGCTTATCGACACCATTCAGAACGACCTTCTGAAATCCGCAGAACTGACGGGACAATGGGAAAAGAAGTTGCGTATGATCGAAGACGGTACCTATCAGGTGGCCGACTTCATGGAAGAGTTGAAGGTGATGGTTAATGAAATCGTCCATTTTGTACGCCATTCTTCAGCGAAAACGATCACTGTAGAAACACCGGAGGAAAAAGACGAGGAAGACAAGAAAACTAAAAAAGAAAGGGAGAAAGGAAAAGGGAAAAAGGAGAACGGAGAAAAAATTGCAGTTGTATTGAAATGCCCCAAATGCGGACAAGGAGAAATTGTGAAGGGAAAAACCGCCTGGGGATGTACCCTATACCGGAAATCCTGTGATTTTCTGATTCCGATGGAAATACAAGGCAAGAAACTCACCCAAAAACAAGTAGATACATTAATACAAAAAGGCCAAACCGGCAAAATATCCGGTTTCAAGGATCCGGAAGGCAACTCGTTTAATGGGATGGTCCGCCTGGATGAAAATAAAAACATTATAGTCGACAAGATATAATATTACAAAAAACGTATACACACTTTTTATAACAACAACTTATTATTAACTTTCCGGGGTTGGATGTATACCTTATAATATTTCAGGACTATGAAAAAAAAATGGGGAATTATAGATTATTTAGTCATCGCTACAATAATAATCATTCTATTAGCTACCTCTTGGACAGAAAAAGGAAAATGGATTCTTTCATCTGTATTGATCATTTCATTGACATCAACATTTTTGACAAATAAAACAATCAAAATAATAATCGCTATCCTCCTTTTAATAACACTTATTATTACTCTTTATTTCAATCTTATTTAAAATAGGGAAGATGGTAAATGAAACAGAAAAAATAGAAGGAAGTCGGCTTCTTATGTAAAAAGAAGCATTTTATAATTGATAAAATTTGAAAAAAGAGTAATTTTATCACGCCAAACAGGAAAATAACATATGAGCGTCAATCATCTAACTTCATTTAAGACCCTATTTCAGGAGCTATATCCCGATATGGTTAAGATTGCGTTGTTTTATGTTCATGATTTGGCTATTGCTGAAGATATTACCCAGGAAATATTCACCCGGCTTTGGGAAAGACGGGAAAAGTTAGATATGATCGACAACCTGAAAGGATATTTGTCTAATGCCATTAAAAACCGCTGTCTGAATTATCTGGAACATCAGCAAGTCGTCAATAAATATCAACAGGAGTACCTAGAGGAACTCGCTAAAGATGATTATATAGAGGAATTTATTCAGAAAGTACAAATTTCTTTGGAAAAGCTTCCTCCCAAAAGACGTCAGATTCTTGAAATGAGTATTGTAGAAGCTAAATCATATCAGGAAATAGCTGACCAAGAGGGCATATCCCTAAACACAGTCAAAGACCATATCAAAAAAGCCTACGCTTTCATACGTAAAGACATTCACCGGAATGTTCCGGATTTTATTCTGTTTATTGCTTTTCAAACTAAAAGTGAGAAAACGAAAAACAGAGCATTCATTTTTTAGATTTTTCCATTCTAATGTATTCAAAAAATTACTCTTTATTATAAATCGTCTTACAAAACCTTACTATTCAGATTAAAGCTAAAACATGCCTATTAATTAGAAAAATTTTTCAAATATTATATTTTTTCCATACCGCAGCCACCCTTTTCAATTTTTACCTGTCTTTAAAATAGATAATGATAAATATTAGCAAGAATAAATAAAATATATTTTATGAATAAAAAAATTGCATATACACATCAATCAACA
>NZ_LARE01000164.1:0-1144 GCF_000980245.1 Odoribacter sp. N15.MGS-14 | reverse complement strand
CTATCGGTCTCTCGGGAGTATTTAGCCTTACCGGATGGTCCCGGCAGATTCACGCAGAATTCCTCGTGCTCCGCGCTACTCAGGATACCACTAGGCTTCGGTTGGCTTCGCATACGCAGCTATCATGCTCTATGGCTGTACTTTCCAGAACATTCTGCTCACCAACTTTCTTGCCACAACGTGGTCCTACAACCCCACACATGCCGTAACATGGATGGTTTGGGCTGTTCCCCGTTCGCTCGCCACTACTGGGGGAATCATTATTTATTTTCTTTTCCTGCAGGTACTAAGATGTTTCAGTTCCCTGCGTTAGCCTCCCGCATTGCGGGATGATATCCCTTCAGGATATCGGGTTGTCCCATTCGGAAATCCGCGGATCAAAGGTCATTTGCACCTACCCGCGGCTTATCGCAGCTTATCACGTCCTTCATCGCCTCCGAGAGCCAAGGCATCCGCCATGTGCCCTTACTTACTTTTTGTCTTACCGATCACGTATGGTCGATATATACTTTCAGCTTTCAACTTTACTTTTTTTGGTCACATCATGTCAAAGATCGTTGTCAAGGATTAAGGATTAAAGATAATTCCTAATCTTGAGAAGTGGAGAATAACGGATTCGAACCGTTGACCCCCTGCGTGCAAAGCAGGTGCTCTAGCCAGCTGAGCTAATCCCCCTTCACCATTGATGAAAGACCCGCTAAATCGTAACCGGTCGGTCACCAACTGAGAAGTAGTCCCAGGCAGAGTTGAACTGCCGACCTCTACATTATCAGTGTAGCGCTCTAACCAACTGAGCTATAGGACTGTCAGTCAAACCCTCGCCTTACGGCTCGGCTTCTACTTTTCTCGTATATTTTAATAAACAAGTACGCGCAGTACAAGAGGTTCTTATGGAAGCATAACTTCAAGAACCAACGATCGAGTCGAGACGTCACTCCAGAAAGGAGGTGTTCCAGCCGCACCTTCCGGTACGGCTACCTTGTTACGACTTAGCCCCAATCACCAGTTTTACCCTAGGGCGCTCCTCGCGGTTACGCACTTCAGGTACCCCCGGCTTTCATGGCTTGACGGGCGGTGTGTACAAGGCCCGGGAACGTATTCACCGCGCCGTGGCTGATGCGCGATTACTAGCGAATCCAGCTTC
>NZ_LARE01000110.1:0-5039 GCF_000980245.1 Odoribacter sp. N15.MGS-14 | reverse complement strand
GCCAGACAGGTGGCGGAACTCGAGCCTCAGAACCAGGTTGTACAACGCCTGATGATGTACAATTCCTATGCACTCAAAGCGTATAGGGAGGGATTGGCACAGGCTGAAAAATTTTTTCAATCCGTCTCTCCGGAGGACATTATCGGGCAGGATTACTGGTATTACGGGCGTTTGTTGAAAGCTACCGAAGCCTATGAGCAGGCGATTCCCTGGTTAAAAAAATCTTTGCAATTGGATTCGGCTAATACGCAGATATATAGGGAAATCGCAACATCCTGGGAAAAGTTGAACTGCTACGACAGTGCGGCTGTTTATTATTCCGGTTTGGTTGCTTTGGGTGGGAAAGAACTGACCCTGGCCGATTATTTCAAACTGGGGCAATGTCATTATCTGGCTTCGGCAGAGGCAGATTCGTCTGCAGTAGGAATAAAGCACCGGAATGAACATCTGAGGCTTGCCGACAGTATATTCGGCTATGTGGCGGCTCAAAAACCGGACAGTTATTTGGGGAATTTCTGGCGCGCCCGGGTCAATTCAGCCTTGGATCCCGAGACAGAGCAAGGTTTAGCCCGCCCCTACTACCAGGCTGCTGCCCAAATACTTGAAAAAGATACCCGAAAAAAACTGAAATTGATTATAGAATGCTATAGTTATCTGGGGTATTACTATTATTTACAAAAAGATATTCCTGAATCGAAAACCTATTGGAATAAAATATTGAATTTGCAACCCGAAAACGAAGTGGCCCGGAAAGCGATCGAGGGTATGAAATAATTTTAACGTCCGGGAACTGGGTATACTAACCGATAAATTTGTTCAGGAGTACTGTCGCCGATTGTATTATAAGGTTTACGGAGGCGTTATGGACGGAATGGAGGCGGGAGATATCGTACGGCGTTCGAGATTGCCGGGCTAGCTGGATATCCGGGTTTATGCTTCGGTGAAGCGTGTCCGTCTGAGGTATTTCATCAGACTGAAACTGACCGGTGTGTACAGAAGGCGGCAGGGTAGGCCCTTCTGTTATCTTGTACCGACGATTCCGGGGAGGATGAAGAAATTGTTAAGACAGGTGAAACTGAATGGGAAGGCTTATTTTGAGGTGGTCCGGAACGAATACCGGTCTTTCATGGTAGAGACCGATGTTCGTCCCGGGCAGGGGTCAGGGGAATAACCAAAGTAAGAGAGTGGCCGGTAAGTAATCTTTCAATTCTTTCTTCAGATTTTTTAAAGCTATTTCCAGGTGTTTTTCGACAGTACGGGGAGATAAACCGAGTTCCGCTGCTATCGTTACAGCCGTTTTACGGTCAAAACGGTTCATCAGGAATATTTTCCGGGCTTGGGGAGGTAAATGATCGATGGCGGTTTCGATATGCTGCCGGAGTTCTGCTTCTACATAATATTCCCAGGTTAGCATTCCCGTAATATCCCTTTTTTGCAGGATTTTTTCCTGATATTCATTCCGGATTTTCAAGTGATCCAGATAGTTCAGACAACGGTGGCGGATAGATGTAAATAAATAGGCTTTTATATGATCCGTTCCCAAAATTCGGTTGTCTTCCCAAATGTGGATAAAAAGGTCGTGTACCAAATCCTCGGCATTTTCTGTGTTTCCTGTAAAACGGCTGGCATAAACTACCAGACCACTGTAATATTGTTTGAACAGGGTTTCGAATTTCTGGTATTCATCGGTTGAGCTAAAGGACATCACATGTAAATTTTTCCTCTTGATGCAAAGGTAAAAGATAAAATCAGGGTACTGCAAAAAAATTATTCTTTTAACTACGTATATTTTTGTTTTGAACTGTTTTCATGATATAAGTCGGATAAAAATGGATAAAATTATGAGAACAGATCCGAAACAATCGGATGAGAACCGGGAAGAAGCCGGACTGGAAGAAGCTTTGAAGTTGTGGATGGAGATCCGTCAGGTAGATCGAAAAAAAGGTTGGGAGCGGTTGGAGGCAGAAATAGGCCGGCAATACGGATTACGCCGACAGGAAAGGCGTCGTCGTTTGGGTTACTTTCGGTGGCTGGCTGCTGCCGTTATTTTATGCTTCGGGATCGGTGGGCTGCTTTGGCTTCAATCGGTACGAAAGCCTCAAACCGAGCTATTAGCCGATTGGGATAAACAACCTCGTCTGATATTAGAAAATGGAGAACAAATTTTGTTAGGCGGGGAGCAGGAAGTGAAGCCGGAAGAAGAAAACAGGAATTTTGTGATCGATCGCCGGAAGAAAAATATCGTTTATACTAACCGGCAGGGAGGAGAACAAAAAAAATGGCAGTACAATACCCTGGAAGTTCCCCGGGGGGCTGAATATGAATTGATCTTGGCAGATGGAACCCATGTGTGGCTGAATGCCGATACCCGTTTGCGTTATCCTACTTGTTTCAATACAGACGAACGGCGTGTGTATCTCGAAGGAGAAGCTTATTTTCAGGTGACGAAAGATACCGCACATCCTTTTCGGGTAGAGTCGGAGGCACAGGTTGTAGAGGTGTTGGGTACTCAGTTTAATGTGTATGCTTATGGACATGAGGAACAAACATATACTACATTGGTAGAAGGAAAAGTTGCTGTGACCGCGTCGGCTTCGGGGCAGCACGTGCAGCTTATGCCCGGTCAGCAAGCCTCGCTCGGCCGGCAAGGAGGGGAGATCGTTGTCGGTGAAGTGAACATTCAGCAGGTGGTAGATTGGAAAAATGGCATGTTTGTTTTCGATGATCTGAGTTTGGAGGCTATTCTCCGCAAAGTGGCCCGTTGGTACGATGTCGAAGTATTTTACCGGAATCAGCAGGCTAAAGCGATTGTTTTTAAAGGAAACCTTCCCCGTTACGGAGAATTGCCGGAATTACTGAAAGTATTGGAGAATAGCAGTGAGGTACATTTTTCGTTAAAAGGAAATGCTTTGATTGTAGAATAGAAAAAGAGGAAAAAGTTGGTCACTTTTTCCTCCTGAAAAGAAAACATCTGTTGGTCGCAGATGAATTGTTTAACTAATGTCTTTACAAAATTATGAAAAAAAACGCAACATGCTGGCTTTTCCCTTCGGGAAAGTGGTGGAAAATTCTCTTAATTATGAAATTGAAGATTTTTTTTCTTCTTGTCAGTCTCGGTACTTTACAGGCTGCCGGTTATTCCCAGGACAGTCGGTTCAATCTGAAGAAAAATGATGTGTCGCTGACAGAGGTACTTCAGGAGCTACAGCAACAGTCCGAGTATCGTTTCTTTTATCAGAAAGACATCTTTCAGCAGGCAGACAGAGTGAATGTGGATATGAAAAATGTTTCCTTACGGCAGATCCTGGATGAGGTCCTGATACGTCATGGATTCAGTTACGAGATGATAGATAAAGTGATTACCATCCGAAAGATACAGCAACAAAAAACTGCCGGACGGAAAATTACCGGTATCGTTATGGATACACGCAAACAGTCGTTGCCTGGAGTGACTGTCTTGTTGAAAGGTACTGCTTTGGGTGTGGTGACCGACAAAGAAGGTCGGTTTAACATCGAAATACCCGAAACCGATCCCATTGTATTGGTATTTTCTTTTGTTGGGATGAAAAAGCAGGAAGTGACTTACACTGGACAAGAAGACATTCAGGTTGTTATGGAAGAAGAAGTTACCGAAATGGATGAAGTGGTGATTACCGGATATCAGGTAATTGACCGCAAGAAACTGACCAGTGCCATTACTTCGGTGAAGGCCGAGGATATTATGATTCCTGGGGTAAACTCAATCGATCAGATGCTCGAAGGCCGAATCCCCGACCTGATGCTGACTACCAATTCGGGCGAAGTGGGAGTGGTGCCGCGTTTGAGGATTCGGGGAACTTCGACCTTGGTTGGCAATCGCGAACCGTTGTGGGTTGTCAATGGCGTAGTGGTGAACGATCCGGTGCCTTTGGATTCGGATGTGCTCAACGACCCCGATTATGTAAATCGCATCGGAAATGCGATTGCCGGATTAAACCCTCAGGATATCCAACGGATAGATGTATTGAAAGACGCTGCTGCAACTACACTTTACGGTACACGTGCTGCTAATGGGGTGATTGTTATTACCACTAAAAAAGGACATGTTGGTAAACCTGTCGTACGCTATAATATGACGACTACTTACAAAAGACGCCCACGTTACAGCGATCGGAAAATTGACCTGATGAATTCCAAAGAACGGATTGATCTGTCGCGCGAATTGGCGGCAGCCTCCTATTTATACCCATCGGATATGAGTATTGTGGGGTATGAATATTTATTACAGCAATTGTATGCAGGAGTGATCGATGACGAACAATTTGCCATAGAAGTGAAAAAGTTGGAAAACAATAATACCGATTGGTTCGATATTCTGACAGAAGATGCTTTTTCGCATAACCATACCCTGAGTATTTCCGGTGGTACCGACCAATTGCGTTATTATTCTTCCGTGGGGTATACTAAAGACAATGATGTAATCAAGGGACAGGGCATTTCGCGTTATACCGGAAACCTGAGTCTGGAATCGGATTTGACAAAATGGCTGAAAGCATCGATGGATTTCAATGCTAACATCAGCGAGCGCAATTATGAACAGAGTGCTGTCGGGTCGGTCAATTATGCTTATACCACTAGCCGGGCGATTGCGGCTTACGAAGAAGGCGGAGACCTGAGTTATTACCAAAAACGCTACAATTCATTCTATCGTTATGATTTCAATATTTTAAATGAAAGAGCGAATAGCTATACCAAGCAGGAGAACAGTGGTTTTGATCTGACTTCCCGGCTGATATTTCGTTTTACAGATTGGCTGAACGGGGATGTACTTTTCAATTATGCCGTTTCGAATGCCGATAATGAAGATTATTGGGGTGAGAGTACCTATCATGTCGCTTGTATCCGTAAATCGAACTATGGAGTGGCTGCTCCTTCTGATAGCGAACTGCCGTATGGCGGAGAATTATCGGAACAGAACACCCGGAATAAAACTTATTCTTTGCGCGCGCAGCTGAACCTCAATAAATATTTCGGCGAGGAAGAAAAACATAATATCAATG
>NZ_LARE01000109.1:0-5093 GCF_000980245.1 Odoribacter sp. N15.MGS-14 | reverse complement strand
ATTCAATCTGGTGCAACGGGAAATTAATGCCGATATCGTCAACTCGATGCTGGCCCATTATGACAAGAGTGTCGAACATATGTTGCCGGTCTGGTCGTTTTATGGCAACGAAACCTGGTGTATGATCGGATATCATGCTGTATCGGTGATTGCCGATGCCATCATGAAAGATGTGAAAGGATTCGATTATGAACGGGCTTACGAGGCGATGAAGACTACGGCGACTAATCCCAACTATGATTGTCTGCCGGAATATACCGAGTTAGGTTGGGTCCCTTTCGATAAGGAGAAAGAATCGGTATCCAAGAGCCTCGAATATGCCTATGACGATTATTGTATTGCTCAGGTGGCTCAAAAGCTTGGAAAAACCGAAGATTATGAATTTTTCATGAAGCGGGCTTTATCTTATAAAAACCTGATCGATCCCGGGACGAAATATATGCGTGGCCGGGATAGTAAAGGCAACTGGCGCACTCCTTTCGCTCCGATCGCTTATCAAGGTCCGGGATCTGTCAATGGCTGGGGGGATATTACCGAAGGTTTCACCTTACAGTACACCTGGTATGTTCCTCATGATGTGCAGGGGTATATCAATGAAGCCGGAGAAGATTTGCTCCGGGAACGCCTCGATTCGATGTTCGTTACCCAGATGGCCGATAATATCCCCGGAGCACACGATATTCAGGGACGGGTAGGGGCTTACTGGCATGGTAATGAGCCTTGCCATCAGATCCTGTATTTCTATAATTACCTGAAACAACCCTGGAAATGCCAGGAGAAGGTGCGTTATATCATGGATACCTTTTATGGGAATAAGCCGGATGCACTCAGTGGAAATGACGATTGCGGACAGATGTCGGCCTGGTATATATTCAATACCATGGGATTCTATCCGACGGCTCCGTCCAGTAATGTGTATAACCTGGGGTCTCCCGGGCTTGCTGCGGTCGATATGAAGATGAGCAACGGTAAGCATCTTCGGATGACTACCGGGAATTGGTCGGCTAGAAATGTGTTTGTGAAAGAAGTATATCTGAATGGGAAGAAGTACGATAAGTCGTATATAACCTATAATGATATTAAGGATGGAGCGGATTTACACTTTGTGATGAGCAGCCGTCCGAATTATAAACGAGGTGTGGCCGAACGGGCGGTCCCTCCCTCTGTTTCAGAAAAACGATAAAAGACAGAGGACGATGAAGATAGTATGGTTGCTTTGTCTGCTGTGCTTGGGAGGCAGTTTAAAGGCTCAGGTATTGTCGGATTCGGTCTCTTGCCGTTTATCGGGCAGAGTGGTCAGCGGAGAGGATGGGAAGCCTCTCCCTGGCGCTCATATTTTTTTAGGGATAAAGCGAATTTTGGTAGCTGTTACAGATTCGCTGGGAAAATTCGATGTCGGGAAATTACCGGCTGGCGAACAGTGGCTGAAAGTCTCTTTTGTCGGTTTCCGGCCGTTGGAACAAAAAGTTGTGTTGGAAGGACATACTGCTGTCGGGGACATTTCCCTGAAAGCACTTATTCTCGACGAAGTGGTGGTATCGGCACGGCCTCCGCTCACTGTGCAGAAAGGAGATACCTTACAGTTCAATGCGGCGGCTGTCCACTTGGCTGAAGATGCCGATCTGGAAAAACTGTTGAAGAAATTGCCGGGTTTCGAGATTGTAGACGGGAAAATTATGGCCCAGGGGCAGGAAGTGAAAAAAATCACCATCGATGGGATGGAATATGCGATCAATGATCCTGCTGCGGCTTTGAAGAATCTTCCGGCTAAACTCGTTGCCCGTATAAAAATGTACGATGATAAAAGTGAGGAGGCTAAATTCTCGGGTTATGACGATGGGAGTAAATCACGTACATTGAATATCGAAACCCGGAATCCCAACCAGATGAAGGTGTTCGGACGCGGCGAACTGGCTTATGGGCTGGAAAAGGTGAAAGATAAATCCTATTCTGCTTCTGTATCGTTGAATTTATTCGACCGGAAACGAAAGATTACTTTTAGCGGAAATGCCGGCCGGATGGCTTTGAACGACTTGCCGGATGCCCGTTACCGGGATGAAGGGAACAAAAATAAGAACCATGGACTTTGGGGTAATTATTCGTCACAGATCAATAAGAAACTGCAGGTGAGCGGAAATTACCGTTGGAACGCGAACGTAAATAATTCTGCTTCCCTTTCCCGTCAGGAATATTTGCCTACCGGGAATTATGAAAGCCGCGTGTACGATAATGAGAGTCATTCGAACTCGGATAATCAAAGTCATGGAATTAATTTTAGTCTGGATTACAAGATCAATGACAAGAACCGGATCCGGTTCAATCCTGATTTTACTATTTCCCGGGGAAATCAGGAGAGTTTGTCCTGGAATAGCAGTATGGAAAACGGGGATACCTTAAATCGAACAGAAACGAAAGCCATCAATAAAAACGATAGTAAACGGGCAGGAGGTAATTTCTCGTGGATGCATGCTTTTAAAAAGACAGGACGTACCTTGACGTTTCAATTCAGTGGAGGGTATAATGAATCGAATTCCGGTGATTATCAGCATATACACGAGAAAATAACCGAGCGGGGAGATAGTTTGCGTTTTCAGAAAAACGATAATGAACGGATGAACTATTCTATAGGTACCGGATTGTCTTATTCCGAGCCTTTGACGAAGTTTGCGCGTATTAGCTTCAATTATCATTTCCTGACGAGTAAAGATCAGGCGGACCGGCATAGCCTGGCTTACCGGGATGCCGTATTCGAAGAGCTGATCGGGATAGATACGGCCTTAACGAATAAATCGATCAATAAACAAGTCAGTCAGAATTTCGGGGTAAATTATAATTATCATAAAGAGAAAGTTACGCTGAACGGGGGTGGTTCGTTGCGTCTGATGCAGATGGAAAACCGGAACAGGTTTATCGGGAAACCCGATTCTTTGGTCGGATCCAACTATCTCGATATTTCACCCCGGGCAGAGCTATCCTACCGGATGAGTGAAAAACGGAATGTCAGTGTCAACTACAATGGAAATACTTCTTCTCCGTCGGCCGTGCAATTGCAGGATGTATTGAATGTCAGCAATCCCTTACAAGTATCTAAGGGAAATCCTGGATTGAAAAAGTCTTATTCGCATCATCTTTCGATGAGGTATACCAGTTCGGAACCGATGAATTCCCGGTTTTTCTGGGCTAATTTCGATGTACAGCAGACGATCAATCAGATCTCTTCCAATGTAAAATTTATCGGTAAAGACACCTTGATCGATGGATATTTGGTGTCGAAGGGAGGTTCGTTGACCATGCCGGTGAATTTGAATGGGATGTGGAGTATGAATGTACATACCAATTATTCGATGCCAGTGAAAAAAATCCATTTGGATTTCGGGGGAGATTACAGTTATTCGCATCAACCCTCGATTTACGATGATCGGCAGAATGTCACTCAGATGCATCGGGGACAAATCAGTATCGGCGTCAATACCGACTTATCGGAGAATTTCGACTTTTATTGCCGGCATGCTACAAGCTATTCCCATTCCCGGAATTCATCCACCGGTAAAGCTCAGAATCTCGAAGAGACGGTAATGGCCAATTGCAGGTGGCTTTTCTGGAAAGGTTTTTTTGTGGGAGGAGACTATTTTTATACTTATTATTGGAACAAAACAGGGACAGTGACCATCCAGTCGAATAATCGTCTGAACCTTGAATTGGGTAAGAAATTCGGTAAAAAGAAACAGGCCGAATTGGTATTCCGGGCCAACGATATCTTCCGTGACCGGAGCCAGGTGCACTATTCCGTGACCGATTTGTACACCCGGATGGATAGTTCGACCAGTACGCAGGATTATTATATGCTTTCCTTCTCTTACCGTTTTAACCGGATGGGGGATTAGTAATCCCCCAGTCTATGAAAAGAAAAAAGGTTGAACGCAGACATGGCCTCATCGACAACAAAGTCGATCGGCGTTTGAGGACATCCGGACAGAGATTCCGGGTACTGCTGCTAAGTTTTGGTATAGATAAATGTTTCTTGTTCAAAGAAAAAGTATACTTTTGTCTGTGAGGGTCAAAAATTCGTGGTGTTATGAAGCAAAATGCTTTGTTGGCGAAATCCATAAAGGAGGGGGATGAAGCGGCATTCGAACTTTTCTTTCGGGCAGAATATAATAATGTCGTAACCTTTCTAAATCGGTATCTGAGGAATAGTTTGCTTGCGCAAGATGTTGCTCAGGAATCTTTTATTGCATTGTGGCAAAAAAGAGAACAGATAGATGCTGCAGGGAATATCCGGGCATATGTTTTTACCATTGCCAGAAACAGAGCTTTAAATGAGATGGCATTGAAAATTAATCAAACCCGGACTGAATGGGAGAAGAACGAGCTGGCAATTGCAATTGAAGCGATGAATGATCCGGACCTGGTACAGGATATTCAAGCTTTGGAATTAAAGGAGCTGATCAGAAAAGTGTATCTCGAATTACCTGAAAAAGTAGCTGAAAGTTTTATATTAAGCCGGGAATGTGGTTTGAGTTATGAGGAAATTGCTCAAAAAAAAGGAATTACCAAAAAAATAGTGGAATATCGCATTAGAATAGCTTTACAAGTGTTTAAAAAGAGATTGAAAGATTATATGTATTTTTTTCTATTTTGGTAAAATAACTCTATTTTTTCAGGGGAAAAAGCTTGGGGGAATGTATATCATGTAGCTTATTAAAATAAATGGAAAATAATAAACGGGCTGATGACAGATAACAGATTGAAATAGCTGTCTGAAAAGTTTAAAGGTATATAAATGATGGATAGGAAATTATTGGAAAAATATATCGATGGAATAGCTTCCGGGACAGAAAGAAAGGAAGTTGTAGAATGGATTGTAGAAAGCGAAGAGAATAAACGGGAGTATATCCGGTTAAAGACCCGGGCTGCATTGAAAAATCTTCCATATACTTTGTCTATGGACTCGACCTATGAGGAACGGGTGATGCCAGGGAGAAATAAGCGTAAAGTCACTGTGTGGGGAGTGATTACCAGGGTAGCTGCTATACTTTTCTTTCCTTTGGTATTATATAATGTATTTCAGTTGTTGAACAAAGATACTGAAT
>NZ_LARE01000108.1:0-5254 GCF_000980245.1 Odoribacter sp. N15.MGS-14 | reverse complement strand
TATTGGGTACGAAATTTAATGTGGCTTCTTACGATAACGACGAGCAGGTTACGACAACGTTGGCGGAAGGGAGTGTCGAAGTGGGAGATGAAAAAGGTTCTGTGCGGCTGAAACCGGAAGAACAAGCTCTGTTTTGTAAAGGCGATCGGTCGCTTCGGGTACAAAAAGTAGATGTCGGTATGTATCTGGCTTGGAAAGACGGGAAATTTATATTCGAAGAACAGTCGTTGGAGCAAATTATGAAACAATTGCAGCGTTGGTATGAAATGTCTGTGTTTTATACCAATGAAGAAGTAAAACAATATACCTTCAGTGGTGATTTGAAAAAATATGATGATTTTGACAAAATTATCCGGATGCTCGAGGAAGTGTCCGGTATAAAAATCTCTATAAAAGAGAATTGTGTTGTGATAGGGACGAAATAAAGAACGGAAGGCATCCTACCTCCTTCCGTTCCCTGTGAACTTTCGTCCACATTATTAATTAAATATATACAAATCTATGAAAAAAAATCGAATGTATGCTCTTCGTCCCGGAGAGTATGTGTTAAAATTCCTAAAGATTATGCGACTTGGGATTTACTTGGTTTTACTGACAACATTTACAGTCAGTGCTAACGGCTTTTCTCAAAAAGTTAAGGTGACGCTCAATTTAGAGCAACGGTCGATACTGGAAATTATCAAAGAACTGCGGAAAGTTTCGGATTACCAGTTTTTGTACCGGGTGGATGAACTCAGGAAATGTGGGAAAAGAGACCTGAAGGTACAGGATGCAGGAGTCGAGGAAGTGATGAGACAATTGCTCGACGGTACTCATTTGACCTGGCGTTTGGACGATGATGTAATTCTGATTAAGACGGCACCGAAGACGGCGGCACCTGCAGTTCCCCAAAAGGTGAGAACGGTACAGGGAGTTGTGTCGGATACCGAAGGGGGAAAACTACCCGGGGTTACGGTGATATTGAAAGGAACTACGCTGGGAGGTGTGACGGATGCCGAAGGAAACTTTAAATTCGAAATTCCCGATCAGAAAGATATGATCCTGGTATTTTCGTTCGTCGGTATGAAAAAACAGGAAGTGAAGTATACCGGACAGGAAAATTTGCATATAGTCCTGGAAGACGATATTGCCGAAATGGAAGAGGTGGTGGTGAACGGTATTTTTACCCGTAAAAAGGAGAGTTTTACCGGATCGACGACTACTTTTACTTCGAAAGAACTCAAAATGGTCGGGAATCAGAGTGTATTACAGAGTTTAAAGACCCTCGATCCTTCATTTGCCATTATCGAAAACAATGAGTTCGGTTCCGACCCCAACCATTTGCCCAATATCGAGATTCGGGGTAAAAGTAGTATCGTAGGCTTAACCGATGAATATGAAACCGATCCGAATCAGCCTTTGTTTATTCTGGATGGATTCGAATCCGATTTGGAGACTATCAACGATTTGAGTATGGACCGGGTACAAAGTATCACCGTATTGAAAGATGCTGCAGCTACAGCCATTTATGGTTCGAAAGCAGCTAACGGTGTCGTGGTCGTCGAGACTAAATTACCTGCCATGGGATCGCTTCGGGTAAACTATAACGGTAATCTGCAGTTGACTTTTGCCGATCTGTCGGATTATAATCTGATGAATTCTTATGAGAAACTGACTTTCGAACGCCTGGCCGGTTGCTATCGTTTGATAGACGATGAGGGAAATATTTTAGACGAAGAACAGGATCAGATCTATAATGACCTGATGAAAGAAGTGGCTCGCGGAGTAGATACCTATTGGATGAACGAGCCTCTGCGTTTTGCTACTACGCATAAACATACGCTTTCGATTGAAGGGGGAGACGCTACTTTCCGGTATGGTGCCGGATTAAGCTATGGCAAGACCGAAGGGGTGATGAAAGGCTCTGACCGGGAAGTGATGAATGGAAATATCCGTTTGATCTACCGTAAGGGAAAATTATCTTTTACGAATAATCTGAATATCAATTATTCGAAAGCCGATCGGGAACCGGTTGCTTTTTCTGAATTTGCCAAGGCAAATCCTTATTTCCGGAAATACGATGAAAATGGTGAGTTAAAGAAAATATTGTTTCAAAACTATGCAGCAACTTACTATAATCCGCTGTATGATATGAACCAAACCAATTTCGAAGAAACCAAGACAACCGGTTTTACAAATAATTTTGAAGTAGACTGGAGAGTGATCGATGAGTTAAGGGTGCGGGGACGTTTCGGCTTGACCAAATCGAACGAACAGATGAAAAAATTCCGGTCTCCTTTCAATACAGAATTTAACAGTCAGGCAGATATTGCGAATAAAGGAAGTTATGAAGAGAGAAATACTCAAAACTTGAATTATGATGGTGATTTTAGTTTGACATATGGGAAATTATTTAATGAGAAACATATGGTAAATGTGGTCGGCGGAATGCGTCTGAGTCAGAATGGATCGAATAATAGTGCTTATAAAGTTCAGGGCTTTATCGATGATGAATTTTCCAACCCTGCTTTTGCATTAGGTTATCAGAAAGACGGTAACGCTACTTATCAGGATTCTAAAAAACGGGCAGTCAGTTATTACCTGAATTTCGGATATGCTTATGACGACCGTTATTTGCTGGATGTGAATTACCGTTCGGACGGTTCTTCCGTGTTCGGTTCGGACAGGCAGTTTACGAATACCTGGTCTGTGGGTTTGGGGTGGAATATTCATAAAGAAGCTTTTTTCAGTGATATAGAGGGTATTAGTTTGTTGAAATTGCGGGCTTCTATCGGTAATCCCGGGAACCAGAATTTCGATGATTATATCTCTACCCGGATTTATTCCTATAATACCGACAATATGAATATTTTCGGTTCGAGTGCAATCGTTTCGAATCTTGGTAACCGCAATCTGGAATGGCAGAAGACCTTGGACCGGAATATCGGTTTCGATATTATTTTCCTCGACAATCGTTTGAGGGTCAATTTCGATTATTTTAATAAAAGAACCGATCCGTTATTGGTACAGATAGGTACGGCTTCTTCGACCGGTGTAAAGACGCTTCCCCGCAATGTCGGAAAACAAATCACCGAGGGGATAACCCTGACGATGAATTATTCTATCATACGTAGAGAAGATATGTTTTGGTCCGTGAATATGAATTTGCGTCATCAGACATCGGAATATAAAGAGGTGAGCGAAGTATTGACGAAATATAATTTAGATAACCGGAACCGTAATCTGACCCGTTATTACGACGGTGGAAGTCCTTCCGATTTATGGGCGGTGAGATCTTGTGGTATCGATCCGGCAACCGGGCGTGAAATTTTCCTGGATAAGAACGGAGAACAGACTTTTGTGCATAATTACGATGATGAAGTCGTAGTCGGAAACAGTGATCCGAAAGTGGAGGGGGTGATCGGTACTTCTTTCTATTACAAAGGTTTTTCTGCTTCTATTAATTTACGCTATCGTTTGGGTGGGCAGATTTTTATGCAGACCCTTTATGATAAAGTAGAAAATCTTTCTTCTTCAAAGAAATGGGAAAATCTGGATAAGCGGGCATTGTACGATCGTTGGAAACAACCCGGTGATCAGGCTAAATTCAAATCTATCGCCAGCAGTGAAGTGACGCCGATATCTTCCCGTTTTGTCGAAGATAATAATGTGTTGTCGGGAGAATCGATTTCGTTGGGATACGAAAGTACAGCTCCCTGGTTAAAACATATCGGAGCTTCTTCGATGTCTGTCCGGGCTTATATGAACGATATTTTCCGGATTTCGACCGTAAAAAATGAACGTGGTCTGAGTTATCCTTTTGCCCGTTCGGTGTCCTTTTCATTAGGTGTGACGTTCTAAAATGTAATATTAACTGATTGAGATATGAAAACGAAAATAAAATATGGTTGGCTTTTATGCCTGTTGGTTTTCAGTGCCTGTAATTCCTGGATAGATATAACGCCCTCCGATCGTTTGAATGAAGATATGCTTTTCGAAGATAGACAGGGATTTGAAAAAGCGATTAACGGTGTATATGTGGGATTGGTCGATCGTTCACTTTATGGCCGGAATTTGAGTGCCGGGGTGATCGATTTGATGGCTCAGTATTATAAATACGGGAATGGGTCTGATTTTAATTCCATGCTCGGCGCTTATAAATATGAGGAGCAGAATGTCAAAGATGTATTTCAGGTTATCTGGGAAAAGGTTTATGCGCTGATATTGAATTGTAATATCATTATCGAAAAATGTGATGAACGGCAAGACGTTTTACCCGGTGTATATTACGGTTTGTATAAAGGTGAAGCGTTGGCTTTAAGGGCGATGCTCCATTTGGATATGTTGCGTCTGTTCGGACCTGTTTACGATGAAACTTCTAAAACGGCCGAATGTATCCCCTACGTAACCAATACCGATGCTCAGATTTCTCCTTTACTGTCTGCTGAAGTTGTTTTGGAGTCGGTGATCGGAGATTTGAAAACTGCTCTGAATTTACTGAAAGAGTCCGATCCGGTTTTGACGGATGGGGTACGGAACGAGGGAAACAGTATCGGAGATAATGCATTGAATTACCGTCAGTTCCGGTTGAATTATTATGCTGTAAAAGCTTTGTTGGTCCGGGCTTATGCCTGGGGACACGATAAAAGTAATGCGTTGGTTACTGCCGAAGAGATTCTGCGTGAAGTACAGGTGGAAGGGGCGGAGATATTCCCTTTTGTAACCCATGCGGCAGCTACCGATGTTTCTAAACCTGACCGGGTATTTTCTTCGGAAGTGATGTTTTCGTTATATGATTCCTACCGGGGTACAGAGATTCAGGATAAGTTGTTCCTGCCGACCCTGGACCAGATATATACTTTCACGGGTAAACGTTTGGAATTGGGGAAAGACTATTCTTTTTACGCTTCTGAAAACGATTATCGTCGTAATATTTGGGCAAGTTATAGCAATGCCGGAAAACTGATCGACTATCATCGGAAATATGAAGATATAACAACGAGTGGGGCTGAGTTATTGAATAAGATGGTTCCTTTGATCCGGTTGAGTGAGATTTATTTGTTGGCTGCTGAATATACCGATGACTTTGTAACCGCCAAAGGGTATTTGGATCGGATACGGAATAGCCGGAATTGTCCTAGCTCGGTGGCAACCGAGCCGACCTTGATGGAGGAGATTACAAAAGAATGCCGGCGGGAATTTTTAGGGGAAGGACAAATGTTTTTCTTCTATAAACGGAGGGCTGAGCAACAGCTTCCGAACGGAAAATTCGAGA
>NZ_LARE01000105.1:0-5323 GCF_000980245.1 Odoribacter sp. N15.MGS-14 | reverse complement strand
CTTAGTACCCTTCACAAAACTGTATGGCAAAGGGAGCATTTTAAAGCTCTTCATCATAAAGATGAGTCTTCTCCTTATTATAATCACGATTATACCAAAGTTCCGAGAGGTAGGGTTACACTTATAAACGGAAAGTTTAAAGTGTTTGTAGGAGGTTGGTTATCAGATCCTAACTACGTTAGCGATGTTGAATATGTGAAAGGTATCATTCTCAATGAGTTTAATCTTCCCGAAGATACCGAGTTTATAGAAGATATTCATTGGAATATTGGTCATGATTGGTCGGAAGAAAATTTATAAGATATGGATATGAATTATTTATCATGGATCATTGACATGGCGACTGTCAACCTAGATAATTAAATGAATCGTTCGAAGAACTCGACATCAACGTATTTGAGGGAAGATCTTATCCTGTGCTATATTTTAGTGATATGGTAACAAAATCAATAATTTAGCAAAACAGAGTATGAAAATTATTTCGACAAAAGAAGAACGTGAGCGGTTAATTGAATTGTTAGTAAGTAAAAAATCAAACCTATTGCCACTTGATAGGAAAGATTGTAATTACTTAAAGGAGGCCCAAACTGTCATAGAGTATACTTTTAGAACTAATCTCATGAGAGATGAAAATAGAGTTACTGAATTAATAAAGATAGTCAATGAAGCAGACTTATCTAATATCAAAGAATATCAATGTTTATACTTCATTATACGCAGTTCCTCGATACACGGTATAACTATGGATGAAATGAGCGATATTTGTAAAGTTTTAGAAAAGATATGTAATGATGAAACATCCATTTTATGGACATCCTCTCATGACAATAGTCTTACTTGCAATCTTGAACTTGTAATCGTTGCTTCGAAATAGTGTTCCATTTGTGTTCCACCAAATAAAAAAAGACTTACAGAAATTCTGTAAGTCTTTGATACTCAGTGTCGGGATGACAGGATTTGAACCTGCGACAACACGCCCCCCAGACGTGTACTCTACCGGGCTGAGCTACATCCCGTAATTGCGGTGCAAATATAAAGGAGATATTTGTAACTTGCAACAGTAAGGTGGAAAAAATTATTAAATACTGATTTTTTCCGGAAATTGTTTAACTTGCGGCAATATATGATTAAAAAAGGAGGTATCATGAAAAAGTTCTTATTGTTTTCGCTGTTGGTTGGCCTGTTTGGGGGAAGTCAGGCTCAGGATTTGAAACCTATAAAGTTGAATCAACCGAATGTTAAACGGGGATTACCTGTGATGACTGCTTTACAAAAACGTCAGTCTACCCGGGAATATGCTGATAAAAAATTGGAATTGCAGGATTTGTCGGACTTGTTGTGGGCTGCTGCCGGTATTAACCGGCCTGAATCAGGAAAACGGACGTCTCCGACGGCCATGAATAAGCAGGAAATCGATGTTTATGTGTGTTTGCAGGAAGGGGCTTATTTGTATCATCCAAAAGCGAATAGCCTCGAACCGGTGACTAAAGAAGATTTGCGTCCGGCTGTCGGGGGAGGACAGGGTTTTGTCGCTACTGCTCCGGTATGTTTGGTAATGGTGGCGGATTTGAGTAAGTTCGGCGGAGAGGTTTTAATGCCTGCCCTGGATGCCGGTATTGTTTCCCAGAATATATCCTTGTTTTGTTCCGGCACAGGCTTAGTGACAGTCCCCAGAGCCTCTATGGATCAGGCAAAATTGAAGAGTGGTTTGAAATTGAAAGATACTCAACGGCCTTTGATCAATCATCCGGTGGGATATGCAAAATGATAAAAGAAAAGTTATTGTGAACTTTGTGAGAAGATGGGGGATAGTGTTACTGCTTGCGGTAACACTATATTGTTGTAAAAATGAGTCGGGAACGCCGGGGAAGGTCGTGATCGTTTCTACTAACGATATGCATGCACAGCTGGCTCGTTTTCCTCTGTTGGCTACTTTGATTCAGCAAAAAAAGACAGAAGGAGGGGAAGTGATTGTGGTTGATGCGGGCGATCGTTTTTCGGGTAATCCTTATGTGGATCATGCTCTGGAGAGGGGGGAACCGATGATCCGGCTGATGAATAAGGTGGGGTATGATGTGGTTACGATGGGAAATCATGATTTCGATTATGGACAAAAAATATTGAAAAAGAGGCTGCATGAAGCCAATTTTCCGGTGGTTTGTGCTAATATGCTTTCTGAAAAGAGTGAGTTGGGGCAGCTGCCGGCTTATCAAATGATTGAGAGAGGCGGGCTGAAATTTTGTTTTTTCAGTTTGATTCAGACCGGAGCGAATCATCTTCCTGCAACTAATCCGGCTAACCTGGAAGATATTTCTTTCCGTTATTTCAAGGACGTTGTTCCGGAATATAAACGGGTGGCGGAGGAATGTGACGTGATGATCGGGTTAACTCATTTAGGGTTTGCCAATGATTCTTTGTTGGCTTTAGTGATGCCTGAGTTGGAGGTGATTGTCGGAGGGCATTCGCATACGGTCATTCGTGAACCGAAAAAGGTGAATGGGGTTTTGATCGGTCAGGCCGGTTCTAATCTGGAGTATGCCGGTGTGACTACACTTCGGTTTAAAGGTAAAAAACTGGTCGATAAATCTTATCAATTGGTGAGTTTGAAGGATATAGGAACTCCCGATCAGGAAATTGCTTTGCTGGTGGAAGAGATCAGTAACCGGCCGGAATTTAAAAAGATCATGGGACAGGCAGCAGAAGACCTGACCCGGAAAGAGGATGTCGCTTCATTGATGACCGATGCCATGCGTGATGCGGTTGGAGGTGATTTCGCTTTTTATAACAAAGGAGGAGTGCGGCTGAATGAACTACGTAAAGGAGAGATTACCATGGAAAAAATATATAAAATGGAACCATTCTCCAATTATATCGTTGTTCATGAATGGAATCTGAACAAGATGGAAGATTTTATCTTAAAAGATTATAACAGAGGGAAAGATCCCGGGAAACGCTATATCAATTACTATATTTCAGGTGGAAAATATGAGGTCATCCGGAATTTGCAAGGAGAGGGAATCGAGGTGAAATTTTATGACGCTAGGGGAAAATGTTTGAAAGATAAACAAAAGAAATACAAAATTGCCTTTAGCAATTATGTGGCTTCTTCCAATGAGCTGGTAAAAGGAGGGGAGGTTACCGATATCTTTATCACCGATGCAATTGCTGTCTACTTGCAAAAACAAGGAACTGTAAAATATACTGAACAACGGGCTTTTGTGAAATAGAGTTGCCTGTTTAGTTTTTGGTGATGGTAAATTCTTCGATACCCAGGGTGTTGTAGACTTGTTTCAACTCTTTTTCGTTATCGGAGATAATCAGAAGTTTATCGTTTGGAAATAACTGAGAACATCCGTTCGGTACAAAAAAATGATTGAAGCGTTTGACGAGAACGACCAGGGTATTGTCGGGGAGAGGGATATCGATCAGGTGATCTCCTTGAATGAGCATATCCGGGGTGACTATGATTTCTGAAAATACGGATTTCACTTCCTCGGGTAGTTCCATTTCGAATTCCTTGGCCATTTTTTTATTTTTGATGGATACGCCCAAAAGTCTGGCAATATGGGTGACACTGGTTCCTTGAATCAATAGAGAAAGTAGGGTGATGAAGAACACGATATTGAAAATCTGATGGGCTCCCGGTATGTTGGCGATCAGGGGATAAGTAGCGAAAATAATGGGTACAGCTCCGCGTAGACCGACCCAACAAACATATAACCGGCTTTTAAAAGTCATCTTGCGGAAAGGCAGGAGACACAATAAGACACTGACGGGACGGGCGAAGATGATCATAAAGATACCGATAAGCAGACCGAGCCAGGAGATGCTGATCAGGTCTTTCGGATTGACCAGTAAGCCTAGGGTAAGAAACATGATAATTTGGAAAAGCCAGGCTGTACTGTCGAAAAAATTGGTAATATTTTTTTTGTATACGATCCGGCGATTCCCGACGACCAGTCCGGCAATATATACCGCCAGATAACCGTTCCCCTGAAGTTTCTCGGTAAAAGAGAAAGTGAAAAATACAAAGGTCAGAAGAACAATCTGGTAGAGGGATTGGTTGAGGATTCTGAAATGGTTTAACGTATAAACAGCACAGCGTCCCAATAAATATCCGGCAATTCCTCCGACACTGAATTGGATGAAAAATGAAAGCAGCACCTGTCCGAAACTGAACTCTCCCGATTGAATGATTTGGATCAATAAGATGGTCAGCATATAGGCCATAGGGTCATTACTCCCGCTTTCTAATTCAAGCAGGGGACGTAGGTTGTGTTTTAGATTTAAGTCTTTGGAACGTAATATATTGAATACTGAGGCTGAGTCGGTGGATGACATGACGGCAGCTAGTAATAAACATCCTAACAAGGGTGCTTGTGCTTCCGGGAATGCCCAGGAAGCGAGGAGATAGACAAAACCTCCTGTAAATGCCGTCGTTAGAAGTACCCCCAAGGTTGCCAAGGTAATTCCTTGACCGATCACCGGTTTGATTTCTGTTATATTGGTGTCCATTCCGCCGGAGAAAAGGATAATACTCAATGATATAACTCCGATGAATTGTGCTGTTACCGGATTCTCGAATTCAATTCCGAAACCATCCCGCCCGAATCCCATCCCTACAATCAGAAATAACAATAAGACAGGAATACCGAGTTTAATCCCTGTTTTACCGATCATGATGCTGATGAATAGCAAGATAGAACCGAGCAGCAAAATATTTTGAGTGGTTATGATCATGTCCTTTTTTTGAAGTTAAACGCCTGGGCAGCTTCAAGGTTATAAGCCAGGATGGATAAAATATGAAATAGTTCGGTTTTTACCTTTATTTTCCTGAAAATTATTTTTGAGATTCTGTTTTTTACCCTATATTTGCATCCGCATTGGAGAGGTGGCAGAGTGGTCGATCGCGGCGGTCTTGAAAACCGTTGACTGTCACAGGTCCGGGGGTTCGAATCCCTCCCTCTCCGCTGAACTTACTGGACAGAAATGGTCAGTAAAGGGACAAAAAGCTACAAATCAATGATTTGTGGCTTTTTTTATTGCCCGAAAGTCCAGCTCCCAAGACTTCAAAAGTACGGTAAAAGACAAAGTTTCGTTACTAAATCGTTACCTATTCCCTGCCGGACAAAAACGGTAACGATTTGTCCTCAAATGACCTGATAATGACTTGATTAGTCCATAGTCTGCATAACTCGAAAACGAGAGGTAAAAACTAATTTTGCAACTAAAAAAAGTGAGTTATGAAATCGACATTCAAGGTTCTTTTTTATTTGAAGAAAGGTTCTGAAAAGAAAAACGGCGAGGTTATGATTATGGCACG
>NZ_LARE01000107.1:0-5495 GCF_000980245.1 Odoribacter sp. N15.MGS-14 | reverse complement strand
GCAAAATTATCGGTGATCTGTGTATATTTACTCTTGTCGATACTCGGCAGGTAAGCGTTGTAGAGCGGATTATACACCTTGTTACTATAATTATCCCCGTATGCCTCATTCGAGTAATTCCGGTCGTCCAGGGTCATCAGCAGATTACCGTCGTCATCGTAAGGTTTCCAGTAGGAATTGATCTTGGCAAAATCCGAAAACGTCCCGTAAGGAGAGTTCTGCGATTTATTCGTCGTCACCTGCAAATCGTTTTGGAAAGTCAGGTGCTTCAATCTATAAGACAAAAAGACATTGCCGTTCAGTGTATTCCTTTCCGACCCTTTCATAGCACCGGCAATATTTTTGTAGGCCAAGCCCACGGCATAACGAATTTCCTCTCGTCCCCCTTCCAGGCGCACGCTATGATTATGGCCTATGCCCGTACGCACCGGATATTTCAGCCAATACGTGTTTACCCCCCGTTCGGCAGCCAGCTTACGCGAATTATACAAGGATTCCAGGCTGTGCTGGTTACTCCCGGGACCGGTTTTGTAAGTATACAACCCCGCAGCTTTCTCATATTCCAGCTTCTCCTGCGCATCCAGAAGATTATAGCTCGTCAGGTCGGGTGCCTCGATCGCCAGACCTCCCTTATAAGTCAATTGCAATTTCCCCGCTTCGGGTTGGCGGGTCGTAATCACCACCACCCCGTTGGCACCACGCGTACCGTACATGGCTGTCGCACTCGCATCTTTTAGCAGAGTGATACTCTCCACCTGATTCTCATCAAGGTCCATCATCCGTTCAAGCGTAATCTCGAACCCATCCAAAATAAACAGCGGCATATTCGCCGATTGTGTAGCCTGTGACTCCGTCTGCAAATCCTTTACATTAGAGGTCATACTCGAATTTCCGCGGATCGTGATATCAGGCAAACTGTTCGGATCGGAACCTGCCGCCGGATTGTCGACAATATGGAAACTCGGGTCGATATTGCGGATCGAACTCAGGATATTCCGGTTACCCACCCGTTTCAGGTCCGACGAAGTGATGGTCGTAGCCGCCCCGGTATAGCTTTCCCGGGCTTTGGTAAACACACCGGTCACTACGACATCCTCGAGTTCATTGACGGCTTCCTGCATCACGACATTCACCACGGAACGTTTCCCCACCGCTTCCTTCTTCGTTTCCATCCCCACCATTGTAAAAAGCAGCACCGCTCCCTCCTGCAACGAAGTAAGCGAGTAGTTACCTTCCATATCCGTAGACGTCCCCAATGAAGTGCCTTCGATCAACACCGTCACCCCCGGTAACGCCTGTCCCCGGTTATCGGTCACCCGGCCGTTTACCGTACCCTGTTGCTGCTCCTGTATCTGTTTTTTCCGGATCACCACCGTTTCTCCCTCGATGGTATACTCCAGTCTCGTCTTCCGCCCGGTAAGCAGGCTATCGAGCGCCTGTTGCAGCGTCACCGACTGCAAATGCACGGAAATGTCCGTATAGGGCTGCAAGTCCTTGGAATTGAACAGGAAATTATAACGCGTCTGACTGCGCAATGCTTCGATCACATGGATCAAAGATGTTTTTTCAACCTTCAGGTTGACCCGGGGTGCCGTTTTCTGCTGGGCGGTAGCCGGAAGATTCAACATTCCTCCCAGCAACAGGCAGAGCCACCATTTCAGGGCCATCCTTCCCAAGCAGGAAATTTGCCTTAGATAATTTTTTTTCATACGTTTGTAAAATTAAAAGTGATTGTTGAGCAATCGGCAATCCTGTACACGGGAGATGGAGTCAGCATCGCCCGTGTTTCTTAATCTATCGGAAGGTATCGCCTTTTGCGCAACCTTAAATTAAACTATTTCAATCGCTATCAGTCCCACCGGTATGCCGCTCCCCAAGCCAGACCTTTGTTCCTTGCCGTTCATAACGGATGTTCCATGCCTTGGAAAGCATATCCAGCGCCTCGTCAAGCGTCTGAGAACGGTTCATATAAATGTGTACCCGCGATTCCCGGAACAAGCTGTGGTCGTACATCATTTCCACATTATACCAACGTGCCAGTTCGTCGATCACCTGTTCCAACGAAGCGTCCTTGAATACGAACTCCCCATTTTTCCAAGCCAGTGTGGACATCAGGTCGGCCTTACCCACGATCAGCGCATGCGCTTCACCGGCAGCGATCCGGCATTGCTCACCGGGTTGTAACACAACAGCCTCCTGGCCCCTGGCCACTTCCACCTTCCCATGAACCAAGGTAGCCACAGCTTCCTCTCCCCCATACGCTTTCACATTGAACTGTGTACCCAATACCCGCACAGTTCCCTCGCGGAAATCCACCCAAAACGGGCGCTCTCTTTCCTTCGCCACCTCGAAATAAGCCTCGCCTTCCAGAAAGACCCTGCGTTCGCCGTCTCCGAAAGCCTCCGGAAACCGCAGCCGCGTCTCTGCATTCAACATCACCCGTGTCCCGTCGGCCAGCACCATCCTATACTCCCCACCCCGCGGTACCATGATTTCGCCATAACGAACGGTATCTCCTCCCGTTCCGCTTTCCACCGCTTCCTGCCGGATCACTCCCTCCGTATCCACACGGAATCCGGGAATCGAACCGGACAACCTACCGGGCCCGAGTTCATGCCTGCTACCATCGGACAACAGCAACTGCACAGCCTGTATCCCCTGTTCCTGCCCATCCGGCATCATCCTGCCTTCACGCGTACCCGGCAACCATACGCTCCAACCGATCCCTACCGCCAAAAGCACACAAGCCGCCGCAGCAGCCCAACGGAAAATCATCCTGCGACGCCACATAGACACAGGCATCGTCTGCCAAATCCGCCGCATCCGCTGTTCTATTTCCCCATCGGGGATTCCCTCCCCGGCATAGAATCCCCGGGCATCTTCCACAAATCGCTTCTGTTCGGCCGATCCGCCCGCCCAGGCTTCCACTTCCTCCCTATCCTCCCGGGAAGCTTTTCCCATCATTACTTTTTTGATTTTATCTATTTCCATACCTCGTCATTAACTGTCTTTATAAGTAAAACAACCTTACACAAAAACAGGGGACAAGAAAAAGCATATTTTTTTAATTTTAGTAAAAATATGTCCGATAGCCCGAATCATTCAGAAAGAAATAAGATGCCACCAACCACCCACAATAATACCTCCGGTCAACATTTTGAAGAATAATACGAAATCGCTGAACAACATTTGATCCGGAAATGGAATCCTTTAAATTTTACCCAAGACAGACCATAAGAAATACACCACAGGCAATGCCTCCCGTATAGCTTTGTAGGCCCTCTTGACATGGGTATGCACGGTGACTTCCGAAAGGTTCAGTTCTCTGGCAATCTCCTTGTAGCTCATATCCCTGAAAATCTTCATTTCAAGCACCTTGCGTTGTTGCTCCGGAAGTTTACGCAAGCAGTCCTGCACCTTTCCGAACAGGTCCTCTCCCTCTTCGTATTGCAGTGAACCCATATAAATCAAGGCTTCGGTAAGTTTTGTCCGGTTGGTATCTTCCACACGGAGATGCTTGTAATAATTCAGGCAGGAATTTTTCACCGAAGCATAAAGATAAGTACTCACCCGTGTATCCTCCGGCAGCGTTCCCAGAACAGACCAAAAATGCATAAACGTATCCTGCACCACATCCTCCGCCATCTCCGCATTCATAAGATAAGAGAAGGCAAAACGATATAACGGGGGTCCCATTTCCTTGAAAATCCGCTCAAAAGCCCGATGAGACCGTCGCCTTAAATCTCCTGCCAATTCTGCATATAAAACTTCATCACCGTCACCACTCATAGCACAGACGTTACTGAACTGCAATATTGGTTAAAATAATTTACATAAACAATCCCTCCCGGAATTTTTCAATCAGGGGGACGGGGCAATTGTGCGATTTTGTTATTTCAAATATTTTTCATAAATTTGGTAGATAATCCAATTTTTCTGTCTTATGTCCAGGCAAGCCCGTCAACGGTCAGCTACAGAGGTTTATCATGTTATTCAACGTGGTATAGATCGTATGGCTATTTTCTACGACGACGATGACCGGCAAATGTTTCTGAATCTCCTGAGTCAGCAAGTAAGCGAATCTTTCAAAGTGTACTGCTATTGTCTGATGGACAATCATTTCCATTTGATTGTAAAAAGCAACAAGCTTAGTTTCCATATTCATCATATTGCTTCGGTCTACGCAGGCTGGTTTAATCACAAACATGAACGGCGAGGCTATCTGTTTCAAGACCGTTTCAAAAGTGAAGCTATCGAGGAAGAAGGATATTTACTACGGTGTTTTCGTTATATTTTACATAATCCGTTGAAAGCCGGCCTGTGTAAAACAGTCTCCTCCTACAACTGGAGCAGTTATCATGCTTATTATAATGCCCATGATTCCTTCATCTGTTCCGAATTTTTACCCCTGTTCTTCGACCGGAAAGAAGATTTTGAAGCCTACATCTGTAGTGAAGATGATGGAAAATACATGGACATTGACAGAATGAACAACCTGACAGATAACGAAGTAAAACACCTAATAGAGAAAAAGTCTGCAGGTGATGATTTTGCAACCTTACCTATCAATGTCCAGAAAAAAATCATAAAAGAATTAAAGGAATATCCCTCTATAAGCCTGCGACAGTTAGCCAGGCTCACCGGAATTTCATTTCACACCATCCGAGGTCTGTAATCAGCGATCATGGGGACGGGGCAATTGTGCGAAAATTTCGCACAATTGCCCCGTCCCCATGATCGTTCTGATTTCCAAATCTATTTCCGCGGATTTCAACAACGGAGAAGTAAATTTTACCCGGATCGTCCCCTCGGTTTTTCCAGCTTGTATATAAGCCAATAAACGACCATGATATACCCGTTGTTTACGATCGGTATAATCACCCGTATCTTCATTATTCCCGGATTCAAGTCCGAGCAACCGGGCATCCCCCATCACCTGGCAAGTAATCTCATTATCGGCCAATACAACCGGATTCCCTTGTTCGTCTACAACTTGCAACCGGATTTGTGCAACCCCTTCTTGCGGCGTAATTACTACCGGGACAACTTCCTCTACCCTTAATGCATACGGACGTCCCGACGATCGAATGGCCTTCCTGACAACCTCTTCTCCTCCTGCATTCAATCCGATCACTTCCAACTTTCCCTCCGCATAGGGAATATCCCAATAGATAATACCGGTTTGCTGATCATATTTCTTTAGTTCCCCTATTCTTTCGCCGTTCAATTCCAAACGGGCCTTTTCCTGATTGGTATAACAGACCACCCGGATCAATTGCCCCGGTTCGTAATTCCAAACCGGCCAGGCATCCATCGAAGGAGCATCCGCGCGATTCCAAACAGGATAAGTCCCCAGATATGCCATCGGAGTATCCGACCATAAAGCTTGCCGGTAATACCCCCTCGGTTTCATCTCCCCACAAAAATCCAGTAATCCGGTATACAGTCCACGGGAAGGCCAACGTCCGGCTTCACCCAAATAATCGATACCGGTC
>NZ_LARE01000010.1:0-68055 GCF_000980245.1 Odoribacter sp. N15.MGS-14 | reverse complement strand
ACCGGGGGGATCCACCTCTTTCCATTCCGAACAGAGAAGTTAAGCCCCTGAGTGCCGATGGTACTGCCTTATGGTGGGAGAGTAGGTTGGCGCCGAATTTTGAAAGCGAGTTACGAAAGTGACTCGCTTTTTTTTATCTGATTATACTGACTAAACCAAACAGATACTGGCTGAAGAAGAAGGAGGGAAGGTAAATGCATTGGGTATGCCCCCTCATGTTAAGCCCCCTTTTAGAAACACTATCGCATAGAATTCCATTTGTCAAAAATGTCGATCCTACCGGACAATTTTTGAATGATAGTGAACGAGTCCCTTGTCAGGTGATTGCTGTGATTGAGGATCTTCCACAGAACAGTCATTTTAATTTTGAATATCTGGAATCCATGACTCCGGATATAGCTGATTATGATGGCTTGGAGTTCTTTATTTATCTGAAATTTAGGAAAGGTGTCCATTAGAGAAGGTAGTAGAAAAATCTAACCGGGTCAATCGAAAAGTATTAGAGGGGTATAATACCTTGAAATATACAAACAGGGAGTGAGCTGGAACCTTTAACTTCTATTCATTTGTCGACTTTAGCCGATTTTGATTTTAAAACCGGAGCCGGGATGGTTGGGATTCTATTTATGAGTTGTATCGGATTATTGATTTTATTTATTTCCGTCAGTAATTTTGTCGTCCTTTTTATGGTACAAGGGGAAAGACGTTCTAAAGAAATCCCTTTTGGGTATGAGATAAAATATATATACCGTGTCGGGGATATTGGTCTGGATTGCTTTGCTTGTTTGTATAAGTAGCTGGAAAACTATCATACGTAATCCTTTCGAAGCTTTAAAAGCTGGGGAATAATATTCAATAACTGTTGACAAATCTGGAAGGAGTGATCGAATCAGTCGTAGTTATCTGATTTTCTTCCGGAGGAGACACTGAATTTTTTCGTTCAGCTTCATAATAAGCGAAACTGAACAGGATGATCAGGATCAGGCATACATGGAGACAATCCCGTTGGCTTTGATATGATATTTTTTTCGACATCATGTTAAGAGTATATACGGTAATACTTTACCGAATGGTTTGTGTATAGATAAAATATTTGTTTGTCGGATTAGAGTTTTTTCTGAAGTATTTTATAACATCTGAAGTAAAAAATAGGTTTGTTTTGCCGAATTCCCCGTTTTTATAAATTGAAAAATATCAGAATATAATAGCTTTATTGAGCGGAATATTCTAATTTTGTTACGTGATTTATAAAAACTGCAAACTTTTTAAAAATAAAACCTATGAAATTTTTTATTGACACGGCTAATTTGGATCAAATTAGAGAAGCAAATGATCTGGGAGTGTTGGATGGAGTGACGACCAATCCATCGTTGATGGCTAAAGAGGGGATTAAAGGAGTGGAGAATTGTAAAAAACATTATGTCGATATTTGTAATATCGTCCAGGGAGATGTGAGTGCTGAAGTGATTGCTACCGATTATGAGGGAATGATAAAAGAAGGAGAAGAATTGGCCGCTTTGCATCCGAATATTGTAGTCAAAGTTCCTTGTATTGCCGAAGGGATTAAAGCTATAAAATATTTTACCGGAAAAGGTATCCGTACCAATTGTACTTTAGTATTTTCTCCGGGGCAGGCTTTATTGGCTGCAAAAGCCGGAGCTACCTATGTATCTCCTTTTGTGGGCCGTCTGGACGATATTTGTAGTGATGGTATCGAGTTGGTTAGTAAGATCGTGGATATGTACAGTTATTATGGTTTCCATACTCAGGTTCTGGCTGCTTCGATCCGGAATACGCAACACATCATTCAGTGTATAGAGGCTGGTGCCGATGTCGCAACCTGTCCGTTGGCTGCTATCAAAGGATTACTGAATCATCCGTTGACAGATAGTGGACTGGCTAAATTCCTGGAAGATTACAAAAAGGTAAACGGTTGACGCTTCATGTATATCAAATTATTTGAGGATAATCCTAATACCCGGGATATCCTTAAAGTTGTAGAGGTGTTGAAAGCCGGTGGCATTATTATCTATCCGACGGATACAATTTATGCGATCGGTTGTGACATTAATAATGTCAAAGCTGTGCAGCGTGTTTGCCAGTTGAAAAATATCAAACCTGAGAAAGCCAATTTTTCGATGATTTGCCGGGATCTGTCGAATATCGCTGCTTATGCGAAAGTAAATAACGAGGTTTTTAAGGTGATGAAACGTAATCTACCCGGGCCTTTTACTTTTGTATTGCCGGCAACTAATAAATTGCCTAATGTGATGATCAATAGGCGGAAGACTATCGGTATCCGGATTCCGGATAATTATATCGTGATGTCTATTGTTGAAGAACTGGGTAATCCTTTACTGACTACTTCGGTTAAAGCTGAAGACGAGGTGGTTGAATATATGACCGATCCTGAATTGATTCATGAAAAATATGAGAAATTGGTGGATTTGGTGATCGACGGTGGTTTTGGACAGAATGTTGCCTCGACAGTTGTCGATTGTACCGATGACCGGATAGAAGTCATCCGGCAAGGAATCGGAGAATTGAAGTGAAAGCAGGAAGCAGAGGAGAAAAGAAATGAAGGCTGTTCCGGGTATATGGGACAGCTTTTTTTGGCATTCTTTTTGTCGTAGAAAAGAAACGTTTGATCAGATAGAACGTAATGGGATAGTAAAGGTTATTGAAAGGAGGTTTTTATGCTTTGGGACTGTATTTTTCGGTTATTGTTAGCTGGAGTTTTGGGAGGGGTGATCGGCTGGGATCGGGAGTATCGGGCTAAGGAGGCGGGATTGAGGACGCACTTTTTGGTTGCTTTGGGAAGTGCTTTGATTATGATTGTATCACAATATGGATTTGCCGATGTCTTGGCTAAGCCGGGTTATGGTTTGGATCCGAGTCGAGTGGCTGCTCAGGTGGTCAGTGGTATCGGTTTTATCGGAGCAGGGACTATTCTGATTCAAAAACAGTTTGTACGAGGCTTAACGACGGCTGCCGGTTTATGGGCAACTTCGGGTATCGGACTGGCTGTCGGAGGAGGTATGTATTGGATCGGAGTATTCGCCATGATCCTGACTTTAATAGGACTTGAATTTCTGACTATTATTTTTAAAAATGTAGGAGAACATAGTTCATTGCTGGTATTTGCCACTACCGATAAAGAAAATTTGAAGCGGGTGACCAATGAACTACATTTGAGAAATTATCGGATTGCCAGTTATGATATGCAACACGAGCCTCTCGAACATGCCGATTTATACCATGTAACGATGGTGATCAAGACCAAACGCTATCTGGATGAGAGTGAATTATTTCAGTTTATGCAAAGTTTGCCCGATCTGACTTTAGAACGGATAGCCTGATTATTTTCTCCAGAAAGCTTTTGTAAACAGCACCATGACGGTAAAGATCTCCAGACGTCCTACCAGCATTAAAAAAGCCAGGAATAATTTGGCAAAATCATTCAGGTGCGCATAGGAAAACATCGGACCGACACTGCCGAATCCGGGACCTACATTACTCATCGAGCTGACGACGGCACTGCAGGCGGTAATGATATCTTCCGTAAAGATGGTCATGATCAGACTCCCGATGGTAAATACAATCATGAATAAAATGGCAAAAGCCATAATCCCCGTCATTATATTGGGATGAACGCTTTTATTGTTGTATTTGACATTGATAATACCATTGGGGTGAATAATACGCTTTAACTCTACAAAAGAATTTTTAAATAGCAGATAAACCCGTACGACTTTCATTCCTCCGGCTGTAGAACCGGCTGAGGCTCCGACGAAAAGAAGTAAGAACAGAATCAAACCTAACAAGGGAGGCCAAAGCAGATAATCGGCGGTTGCAAATCCCGTTGTCGTGATTAAAGTAACTACCTGAAAGGTGGCATCACGCATACTCTTCTCGAAGTCTGCCCAGCCGATGACGTAAAGTCCTACACCGATCACAACGCTGGCTAGCAAGACAATCGTGAAATAGAGTTGAAATTCATTATCCTGGATCAGTTTCCTCCAATTACCACGGATAGCTGTATGTAAAAGTCCGAAATTGGTACCTGCCATAAAAGTAAAAATGATGATGACATATTGGATATAAGCGGAATCCCAATAAGCGATACTATTTTGTTTGGTCGAGAATCCTCCGGTGGCCATCGTGGTGAATGCATGACAGATACCATCGAAGAGATTCATTCCTCCGAATAGGAGCAAAAGGGTTTGTAGAAGTGTCAGGATGGTGTAGAGAATCCACATTTGCCGGGCAGAAGAAGTAAAGGTAAATGAAGTTTTATTGTGTGTAGGCCCTGGGACTTCTGCCACATAAAGATCCCGTCCCTCTATTCCGAGACTCGGTAATATGGCGATAAATAGCATAATAATCCCTAATCCTCCCAGCCATTGGGTCAGGGAACGCCAAAATAAGGTGGCATGAGGAAGTGCTTCAACATGATTCAGAATAGAAGAGCCCGTCGTGGTGAACCCCGACATGGTTTCAAAAAAGGCATCTGCAAAGGAAGGGATTGTATTCCCGATCATATAAGGTAGGCTACCGAAAAGGGAGAAGATGATCCATACCATCGTTACCATGAAATAACCATCTTTTTTGGCCAATACCCGGTCTTTGATTTTTATCAGTTTAGACAACAGGAAACCGGCACTCATGGTGATCAGGGAGGTATAAAAGAAAGCCGATGCATCATGTTCACCATAAATTAAAGCAATCAGGACACATAACAATAAGAAGGCACTCTCGATCAGTAACAGCCTTCCCATCAGATTGGCGATAAAACGAAAGTTTATCATCTTCTGAAAAAATTTATTGGAAATATTTAATTACTTTTTTGACAGCATTTTGCAGAGCAAAGATCACTACCGTATCCCCGGCCTGTATCTGCACATCACCTTTAGCTATAATGGTTTCGTCGCCCCGGAATACTCCTCCGACAGTGGCGTCATCCGGGAAGTGAACGTCTTGTAAAGAATACTTTGTGATTTTAGACCCAGGCTGAGCTTTCAGTTCGAATACTTCCGCTTCTGAAAAAGTCAAAAATTTCAGATGGCGGACATCGACATTCATGGTGTAACGGTAAATATGGGAGGCTGCAATCAGTTTGGTATTGATTAACGTACCGATTCCGATATTTTCTGCCAGGTCGATGTAATCGATATTTTCCACTTCGGCTACACTTTTCTTGACCCCCATTTTTTTAGCTAAGAGGCAAGACAATATATTGGTTTCTGAAGAACCTGTCAGACTGATAAAAGCGTCTACATTTTTAATACCTTCTTCCCTCAGTAAAGTAAGATCTCGTCCGTCCCCGTTAATCACCAGCGTAGATTTTAGTTTGTCGGCCAGTTGGATGCATTTTTCACGGTCTTTCTCGATAATCTTGACATGGTAATTTTTTTCCAGCAGAGAGGCTGTTTTTATACCTATTCTGGAAGCTCCGACAATTACTATATTTTTGATTTCAAATTGTTCTTTACCACATAAGGCGAAAACATTCGGAATAAAAGAAGGTCGGGTGACGATAAAAACCAGATCTCCATATTTCAATTCGTCGTTTCCCCGGGGGATGATGGTATGGTTGTGGCGTTTGATGGCAACGATCCGGAACTGATCGGCTCCATAGATTTCTGCCATTTTGATCAAGGTATGGTTGAGGATAAGCGCATTATCCCAAAGTTTTATCCCTAACAATTGCAGACGTCCGTCCGAAAACTCATGCATCTGTCTGGAACCGATTTGTTTTAGCGAAGCAACGATTTCTTCGGCTGCCAACCGTTCCGGATAGATCAGTGAATCGATACCGATAGAACGCAGGTATTCTGCATTTTCGATTTCCAGATATTCACTGTTATTGACCCGGGCGATCGTTCGTTTAGCTCCTAGTTTTTTGGCCAATATAGCAGAATTGATATTCTGATCTTCTTGAGGATTTACAGCAATATATAAATCACATTTTCCGACTTCTGCATCTTTCAGAGCACCGATTGAAGTACACGAACCGACGATAGAGAGGATATCGATCTGGCTTTCCAGATCCTCCAGTTTATACTGATCTGTATCGATCAGCATAATGTTGTGTTCTTGTCGGCTAAGCATTTTAGCCAAATGTGTACCGACAGCTCCAGCCCCGGCGATAACGATGTTCATTGTTAGTGAAATATTTTGATTTCAATTTATTGGATCGCAAATTTACTGAAAATAATAGATTAAGCCAGTGTTTATGCTAAAACTTTATCGGAGGGAATATCGGAAACTTCCGGTCTCTGCTGTGTTGATGAGAGTGAGGTGATGCTGACGGCAAAATTTGTCCCATAAACGAATGTTAAATGCTGTATTGGAACCGTCAAGAACTATTTGTGCAGGATATCGGTGTTCTTCAGGAGAAAATATTTTTTCCGGACTGAGATTATGGGTTACGATTAGTATCTGACCTTTCGTTAGGGGAAGGTTTGAGGCGGAGGCGATTGTCAGAGTGTCTTTTAAAGAACAGAGCTGTCCGGAATGATAGCTGAGTCCGTTACCCAGAAAGCCTTGATGGTCGGGTAATGACCGGAGATTGTTCTGAGCGATATAGGGCTGCGTTTGCGGGAGGCTGTCGGAAGACCGGAGTAAATAAGTATAATATCCCTTATAATTCAGTATAATAGCACTTTTTTGAGGAAGTTGAAATACGATGATTTCCTGGCGATTGGCAAGATAAAAATGGGAGGATATATTCCAGCATAAGAGAATAAAGAGAGTGAACATGGAATATCTTCTCCATTTTTTCCCGGGTTTGGTAAAATAGAGATATAGAAAAATCAAACTGATATAGGACAATAAAACGGTGGGAACAGAGGGATACAAGTGATGCAGGTTGAAACTGTAAGGAGCGAAGATATGCAGAAATCCCATGATTATTTTTTCTGTCACTTCCGGAATCCAGGCCAGGTACTGACTGAGTAGAAAGGGGAATATCAGACAAAGCATGGCGGCATAGAGCAGAAAAGTAGCTAATGGAACCGCGACCAGGTTGGCTAAGAAGCCGTTCAAATTGATCGTATGGAAATAATAGGCGCTGATGGGAAGAGTCGGCAATTGAGCTGCTACTGTAATACAGCAACAGGCATATATTTTGGCCGGAAAAGGGGGGAGCTTTCCGGCAAATCGATATAAAAAGGGATAAATAGTCAATATACCGGTATAAGCGCTGTACGATAACAGGAAACTGAGTGAATACAAATTCGAGGGATGAAACGATAAGGTTAGAAAAGCTGCTGCTGCAACAGAGTTCAGGGGGGTATAGGATCGGTTGAAATATTGACCGATATGAATAAAAGAAAGGATCGTTGCAGCCCTGACAACGGATGGGGATAAACCGGTGAGACAAACGTAACACCAAAGAATCAGGAATACCACAAAAGTAATTTTACGGGAAGGGAAACCGATACTTTTGAAAATAAACAGTATAAATAAGTAAATAGCACCGGTATGCAGACCGGAGACCGATAAAAGATGGACTGTTCCCGTCGAGATAAATAGATTTTGTACCTCGCTGTCGAGGTCGTTTTTATATCCCAGACAGAGAGCGTTTACGAGTTGGCAACAGGTAGAGTCTGAAAATAACCGATGGGTCTTACTTAGCCATTTCTTGCGAAGATGATCGAAAACGGTGTATAAATCGTCCGAATGACCGTTTTGCCGGATGGGACTAACCGGTAGTAGATGAAAAAAAACGTTTTTTTGTTTTAAATAGCGGGCATAACTGAATTCACCGGGATTGGCATTCTGTCGGAAAGGGAGTATACGGGCATTGAAATGCAGGGAGTCGCCGGGCGTATAAATGGTATCGGTATAAAAATGACTGAGATAGTAGTTTTGATTGCTCACGGATAAGATCAGATTATGGTGTGGGAGTATTTCATTACACCGGCCATCGATGCGATAGATTTTGTCGGGAAAAGGAGTAAAAAGAGGCGGAGCAGAAATAACGAATCCGTAACTTAGGACCGTTGCAATTAAAAATAGTTCTTTCCAGCCGGGAGACAATTGAAAAATGAAACTTAGTAAAACGAGAAACAGGCCGATGAAGAAACAATAAATAGCCGCTATCAACGGCATATCGATAAGAATACCTCCGATAAGAGCCGCTAACAGATAGATAAAAGGATACTTATAATTGAAAGTTACACCTGCATAAAATAATTGAAAATTTTTCTTGTATAAATTACGGAAAAATTTTCAATTATCCAATATTTTGAGCGGTTTATTTGGGAAGAATTACCCGATAAGCAGGTTTGAATTTTCCGGTACTGATATTATTCAGCTTATTTTTCAGAATTCTCTTTTTTAAAGCAGACAGATGATCTGTAAACAGAATACCTTCCAGGTGATCGTATTCGTGTTGGATGATCCAGGCTTTAATACCGCAAAACTCCTCTTCGTGTTCTTGTCCTTGCTCGTCCATATAGCTGATTCGTATACAGTTGGGGCGTTTGACGTCTTCGTGGATGCCGGGGATACTGATACATCCTTCGTTGCGGCTGATTTCATCTCCCCAACGTTCGAGGATATGCGCATTGATAAAGGCTTTTCTGAAACCTTTACAATCAGGATCCATTTCTTCGAAAGCATTTGCATCGACAACGAATATACGGATATTTCGTCCGACTTGCGGAGCTGCCAGGCCGACTCCGTCTGCTTCGTCCATCGTTTGAAAAAGATCCCGGATGAATTTTTCCAGTTCGGGGTATTCGGGGGTGATATCTTCTGAAATTTTACGTAAGATCGGGTGTCCGTAGACTACTATAGGTAAAAACATATATGTAAAGCTTTTAAATTTTTAAATTCCGTTGTTGTTCCATGTAAGAAGTCAGGATAATGGTTGCACTCATCGTGTCGATTAAAGCTTTATCCTGACGTGTCTTTTTTTTGGCACCTCCTTCTAAGAGGGCTTTATGAGCCAGAACAGAAGTAAAGCGTTCGTCATACATGACTATGGGGATATGCGGGAATCTGCGTTTCAAACCACTCAGGAAAGGCTTGATATAGGTCATACTTTCCGAGTCGCTGTTATCCATCTGTTTGGGATGACCGACAACAAAAAGATCTACTTTTTCATGGGATAAATATGCTTCCAGAAATCGGAATATCTCTTGAGATAAAACGGTTTGCAAGCCTGTTGCTATAATTCCGCAAGGATCGCTCACTGCTAAACCGACTCTTTTTTTCCCGTAATCGATGGCCAGTATTCTTCCCACGTTCCTATTTATTTACGATAACAAAGATATCTTCGTTTTTATTTTTCATAAGGTATTGTTCTCTGGCAAATTTCTCGAGATTATCTTTATTACTCAATAATTCCTTCATTTTCCGGTTATCTTCTTCTATCTTATTCTGGTAGTAAGCTTTTTCTTTTTTCAAAGTAGCGATTTTTCCTCGCAATTGCATTTTACCTACCAGGCTGTTCCGGTCAAAAAAAGCAAGCCACACCAAAAAAATAAGCAGGGTAATGGTATATTTGTTCATTAATCTGCTCACCCAAGCGCTGTTACTCGTGTTTTTATCCTTTTCTTGCATAGTTTTGCAAAGATAAGAAAAAACGATCAAAGTTCCGATTTTGCGCCGCATAATTATAAAAATCCACGGAATAATTATACCTGTTGTTGATTATCAAACGTTTGCAGTTGCTGAAAATCGTCATTTTGCTATTTTTCGAACAGCTTATTTTCCTAAATTTGTAGAGGAGGATGTGCTCCTGAAAGTAAAGAATATGAATCTGTCGTCTGGTTTTAGTTAAGAAATAAAATGAGAACGATGAAATTAGAAACAATTTAAAAGGAAATATATGGAAGAAAAGAAATTAGCTGTGATTGCTTTGGGGGGAAATGCCATACTGAGAGGCAATCAGAAAGGTACTGTCGAAGAACAGAACCAAAATATCCGGGAGACTTTGGAGAATCTGATTTATCTGGTTCGTGAAGGGTATAATCTGATTATTACTCACGGAAACGGTCCTCAGGTAGGAAATATCCTGATGAGTGACGATGCCGGAGTAAAAATGTATGGGTTACCTCCCATGACATTGGATATGTGTGTGGCTTATTCACAAGGTGAGATCGGCTATATGATCGAGAGAAATTTGCGGAATATACTCCGGGAACACGGACTTACCCGGCATGTTGTTTCTATGATTTCTCAGGTTGTTGTCGACGAGCACGATCCGGCATTACAGAATCCGACTAAACGGGTTGGTAGAATTTATACCCGCGAAGAAGCAGATAAATTGGCTGCAGAACATGGATGGATTTTTAAAGAAGAGATTAAAGTAGAAGGAGGGTGGAGAAGAGTAGTACCGTCTCCTGCCCCTATCGATTTTAAAAATGCTGCTTTGGTGGAACGGATGGCTCGTTCGGGAAGTATTGTGATCACCGGTGGAGGTGGCGGTATCCCTGTATATGTGGATGGGGAAGGAATGTTGCAGCCGCTCGAAGGAGTGATCGATAAGGATTTGGCTTCGGCAATGATCGGAGCAAGGGTGAAAGCCGATGAGTTGTATATTCTGACCGATGTCCCTTATATTTATAAAGATTTCCGTAAACCGACCCAAGAGGTTTTGGAGTTCCTCGATTATGCCGATACGATGAAATATCTGGAAGCCGGGACTTTCGGAGAAGGAAGTATGGCACCGAAGATCCGGGCTTGTCTTTCTTTTGTCGAGAAAGGTGGACAGAAAGCGGTAATCACCGAAGCTACCAAGCTGGAAGACCGTCGTTACGGTTCTAAAATTACCATGCATTACGATTAAGAATAGGTGTACGAAATTAGTGTTAGAATTAGTTTATTTTTTATACTTTTGTCCATTACCAGGATTTTGGAATCTGAAATTTACAATTTAAAATAAAGAAGATTATGGCTTTTAATTTAAGAAACAGGAATTTTCTGAAGTTGTTGGACTTCACCCCCGCAGAGATTAAATACATGTTGGATCTGGCTGCCGATCTGAAAAGAGCAAAATATGCCGGAACTGAACAGCCCCGTTTGAAAGGTAAAAATATCGCTTTAATATTTGAAAAGACTTCAACCCGTACCCGTTGTGCTTTTGAAGTGGCTGCCTATGATCAGGGTGCTCATGCCACCTATCTGGGACCTACCGGATCGCAGATAGGTGTGAAAGAATCGATGAAAGATACGGCCCGTGTACTCGGGAGAATGTACGATGGTATCGAATATCGTGGATTTGCTCAGGATGTTGTTGAAGAATTGGCTAAATATGCCGGTGTACCTGTTTGGAACGGTTTGACCAATGAATTCCATCCGACTCAGATCCTGGCTGACTTCCTGACTATGTCGGAACATACCGATAAACCCCTGAACAAAGTAACTTTTGCTTATTTGGGAGATGCTCGTTTCAATATGGGTAATTCTTTGATGGTCGGTGGTGCTAAAATGGGTATGGATGTTCGGATTGTTGCACCTAAAGCTTTACAACCGGCTGCAGAATTGATCGCTACTTGCCAGGAGATTGCAAAGGAAACGGGTGCAACGGTGACTGTAACCGATAATGTAGAAGCTGGAGTGAAAGGATGTGATTTCTTATATACCGACGTATGGGTATCTATGGGAGAACCTGCCGAAGTATGGGCAGAACGGATTAAATTGTTGATGCCTTATCAGGTGAATGCAAAAGTGATGGAAATGACAGGAAATAAGAATTGTAAATTTATGCACTGTCTGCCCGCTTACCATAATCTGGAAACTCAGGTAGGTCGTGATGTACATAAACAATTCGGCCTGAACGGTATCGAAGTGACGGAAGATGTATTCGAATCTCCGAATTCTATCGTATTCGATGAAGCTGAAAACCGTATGCATACGATTAAAGCTGTGATGGTTGCCACTCTGGGTGACTAAAATGAACTCTCGGCAAAAGAAATGTGTCAGGTTTTCCCTGGCACGTTTTTTTGTTTTCAGTAACCTAAGGTTAACTTATCTTATTGGTCCTGCTATTTCTTTTTGGAATTTATAGATAGCAAAAGTACTGGCAGGAATGGTTTGCTACAGCGTTTTGCCGGAAAATTGAATCGGAAATTCGTCCGGTTGGATCAAATTGGACTGCTCCAGGGTGTTTTCTAGTCTCGGTTCATTGGACCGGAGTTGGATGCAAGTTCCGTTTGTCAGTCTTTCCTGGGGGGGCAATCCGTCGAAATTGAATGCCAGCTTCTGAGGTTGCCCGGAAGTATTGACTACCTTCACAATAATTTCCCGGGTATCGTTATCCCAAACCGCGCTGGCAAAGAGGCCGTACTGATCGTCATTGCCGGCAACAGGCTTTTGATTCATCGTTAGGGGGAGTACCTGATTACCTTTATTTCTCGAAAATAGTTGTTGTACATAATAACTACTAGTGCGTACGGCATGTAGATTGTCGAACCAAATCATATCCGGTCGCCATTGCCATCCCTCTGTACGGGCAAAGAGAGGTGGTGCATAAGTGGCCATGTGGATTACGTCGGCGTTCCGTTCCATTCCCGTCATAAAGGCTGTTTCCAAAAGTGCTGCATTGAAATGATTCCATTTTTTCCCCTGACCATGACAAGCATACTCTCCTGCTAAAACTTTAGGACCTTTACGGTCATATCGATCATACCGGTTACCTTGGGATAAAAACCAGCTTTCCGGTCTGTAAAAATATTCGTTGACCAGGTCTACTTGTAGGCGTTTTATTTCCGGCCATAGATAGTCGAATTGATCTCCTTCGGAATTCGGACCCGAACTGCCGATAATCTGAATTTCCGGATAGGTATTCCGGATGGTCCATTTCTGCCCGTATTTTGCCCCAGGTTGTACTCGGAGTCGGAGTACCGTTAGCGAACTCGATCAAATCCAAAGCATTCTGAATATAAGGAGCGAGATCGTCGGGAGCTATGTGAGCAGAAGCATCGTTATTCTGGAACTGGCAAGCCGGGCCATAGCTTAAAACCGGAAGTGGTGTCGCTCCGATTTCTTCGGCTAATTGGAAAAACTCAAAAAATCCCCAACCGTAACTTTGGTAATTTACAGCTTCTTTCCCGTCAGGTATACGTGTCCAGACGCTGAAGCGGTATTGTTCTCCTTTTTTTACACCGATACCGAAATAACCTTCATTTTCCAGGCTTGTCCATTTATGGGGATAACCGGAGGGAGAGAGGCGAACATAATGAGGGTTGTATTCGAACGGACCGTCATTCTTTACTTCTAGCTTTCCGAATGTTTGCCAGCCCATCAAAGATTAAGGGAATTCGAAAGAGCGGTTTTTGATTAATTCTGCATACAATCCTCCGTCTGCACCATAATTGATGTCTTCAAAAAAGAGACCGTACATGGTAAGCTGAATGGGAGCTCCCGGTTTGTAGGTCGAAATGTTCATTTCGTGGATTTGACTTTGTACCAATAGGTGGGCGGACAAAAATAAGCCTGTAAATAATCTGTTGAGTTTTATCATTGTTTGGCAAATTTTGAATTTTATGTAATAATACATTCAAAAATTTATTTTTTAGGTAGAAAAATACTTGTAAAAGGTCAGTGTATAGCTAAACATTATAAAAACGTAATTTCAACACTTATGTTTGTTGTGCTGAGGGAGAAGGGATAATCAGCATAATTTTAAATCGATGAATTGGGGGAAATGTATAATTTTAGGTATATTGCAGACATAAATGTAAGGCAATAACCTTTGAAATTGACTTGAGCAAAAGCAAGTTGATAGGGGGTGGATAATTTTTTAGAAAGATGAGGAACGTTTGTATTTTTTTGCTTATGGTATGCAGTCTATACGCTTGCAAAGAGGGATGCGGAAACAAGGAAGTGAATGCAGATCTGACGATATCTTTTCCCCCTTCTGTTAACACACCTATCCTGGAATATATCGATACTGTAAAATACTTGAAATTGGAAGATAAAGACGAAGCTTTACTGGCTTATGTAAATAAAATGGTTTGCAGGGAAGATAAGATCTATCTGGGGGATTTTTCCAATCACAAAATAGTTGTCTATGATACAATAGGAAGGTTTCAGTATGTGATCGACCGGCAGGGGCGTGGCAGTGGAGAATATCTTCAGATCAAAAGTTTTGCCGTCGACGACTCCTGTCTTTATGTGTTAGATACTTTTCTGCCCGGTCTTCATGTTTTTGACAACCGGACGGGGGCCTATGTTGCCAAGAAAAAAATGGCTTTTATTGCTTGGGATTTCGAGACTTTGAGTCGGGGACGGATGATTTTTACTTTTTGTTTTTTCAAAGATGGGCATTTACCCCCCTCTCAACCTTCTTATCGTCTTTTGATTACGGACAACGATCTGAATATTATTCAACGCCTGTTGCCTTTTGAGGAAGAAGGCGATCCTATAGGAAAAGAGGTCTATTTTACTTCAAACGACCGGGAAGTGGTTTTTAATTGGTGTATGAACGATTCGTTCGTTATACTGGATAAAGCAAATCCGGATAGTCTGAGAAGAATCCGGATCGATTTCGGTGTGAATCAGATTCCGGAATCTTACCGCGGGGACTATGACTTGATAATCGGAGGTTCTTGTAACTATATATACGAAACTCCGGTTGTTGACGGAGACTATATCGCAATGGAAGTAAGGAAAAAAGATTTGGACGAATGTTATCTTTTTCATGTACCGTCCGGGCAGTTGCTTGCAAATCCTTCCGAAGTTTCCTCTCCTTATATGGCTTTTCCGGATTGCTGTGATACTCAGGGACATTTTATCGAAGCGATCGTCAATAAAGAGTTTTACGACGAGCACGTCGAATCCGGTTTTCCCCGGGCTGATGCAGAGTTCGAAAAACATTTGGAGGATGGGATGGCTTTGTTAATTTATAAAATGAAAAAGTAACTCGGGGTGCTAGAAATACTCCGCGGCTAAGCTTAAAAATATTAAACTGTCATCGAGACTTTAGGGTAATCCTTTATAACCATAGTGTCCATGCGTTTACAGATTTTGCGGGTAGGTATACCGTTTGTTTGTCTCCGGTACGAGGATATATTTTCGACATCATTTTATTTGTTTTTTAATAGTGTTTCTTTTCAGATAGACGATGGATTGTAAGGCCAATAAAATTACAAAAAGATATTCAGCCGTTAAGTATAGCGTTAGTGTAGTATTTGTACTGTTATTTAATCCATACAGATAAATTAAGTATATGCCTGTTGCGATGGCCTGAAATATAAAAGTGATCTTTGTTTTTCCGGTACCACCGACTGCATTGAGGTAAACATAACCGGGTAAAGCAAATGTATAATTCAGCAATGTGACAACCAAAGGTGCAACAGCCGATTGTATCAATGATTCATCGGTTGTATAGATTCCTATAATCGATCGGTGGCAGATCAGGACAATGCCAATCAAGGGGATACCGATGGAATACCCCAATTTTAGAATTTTTCGGCAGATAGGGAAGAGATTTGCTTTTTCTCCTGCTCCTATGGAATTACTGACTAATGCTCCGGTGGTGACAGCGAAGGAATTAACGATGACAAAAAATAGAGCGGAGACACTTCTGGTGATATTAGAAACAGCTAATTCGGTTTTACCTAAATGTTCGATACCTACAAAAAACAGGAACCAGGGGGCTACACTGATAAAAGCATGAAACATGCTCCATACCGATAATTTGAGTACTGCGATGAGTAATTGTCCATCATAGACTGTCCGTAAACCATATTTTATTTTGTCTGTTTTTATCCACATATAGATGCATAAGATAATGAAAGAACCTCCTTCTGCCAGTGAGGAGGCGATAGCCGCTCCGGATATGCCTAAATGCAGCATGAATATCAGGAAGTAGTTGAGAGGAATATTGATCCCTATTGCAACGATAGCTGCTCCTGATAGAGCCCGGGTATACGTTATGCCGACAAGGAAGGAACGTATAGCTAAAAAAGGAAATGAAAACAATAATCCCAGGCTACGCCAATCCAGATATCGGATAATTGCCTGGTAAATTTCGGGAGAATTGATCGATCTTTTGAAAATGACTGGCGAAACGATATGTACCGTTAGGTAAAGAAAGAGGGCTAGTCCCATTAGAAACAATAACCCTTGAAAAAATATTTTGCCTGTTTCTTGGTAATCTTGTTCTCCGTTTTTTCGGGCAATCATCACTTGCAATCCGATACTGAATCCGAACCCAAGCATATAAACGGCCAGATAATAAATTCCGGCAATGGCAGAAGCTCCTAATTCTATTTCTCCGACATGGCCTAAAAAGACTGCATCTGTAATATTGATCAGCTGTTCCATTAAAATGCTCATCATCACCGGAAAGTTGATGAGCCAGATTTGTTTATAGGTATAATTCATCGCTCAACTGTAAATAGTGCGGTCTGACTTGCTGTACACAAGCAGTTGCCTCAGTTCGTAAATTCATAAATAAAAGGATATAAAACTCAGGACAAATTTTTGGAAATATTTGTCTGATAGCTGAATAGCTTTATCATGTGGAGCTATTCGTCGGGCGTAGCTATATACAGAGTTTCATTGGAAGTGAATACTTTTTGTTAAGCGATTGCAGGACAAAAGTATAGAAAATAATTCTGTTTCGATGATCGTGTTTCCAACTTTTTTAGAATCAAGATTGTTTTATTAAAAATGAATAGATTTGCAAAGATGGAAAAACAAGGAAAATACACACTTTTTGAAACACTATCTGCACTATCTGGGAACTACCGGATTCGGGTACTTTCGCTTGGGTGAGTGGAAAAAGAAAAAGTCCCAAAGTATTAAACCTCAGGACTTTTCTTGTTTTTCCTCTTTATCAAGCGGTGCGGACGGGACTCGAACCCGCGACCCCAGGCGTGACAGGCCTGTATTCTAACCAGCTGAACTACCGCACCAAAATTATTTTCATCATTTCAAAAAAGCGGTGCGGACGGGACTCGAACCCGCGACCCCAGGCGTGACAGGCCTGTATTCTAACCAGCTGAACTACCGCACCTTTTTTCATTTATGCATCAAACAACCACTGTTGTTCTCAATTGCGAGTGCAAATGTAGGACGTTTTTTTGAATCTGCAAATATTTTATCAAAAAAAGAGAAGAAATTTTGTAGAAATTATTTTGTAGCTGTAATAAGAAATTCAGAATGAGAAGGTTGAAGAGAACAATGAGAGATGGAAAATAAATCTTGGGAAAAAATGTGCTTTTTTGACTTTTTCATTAACTTTGGCCTTAGTTAAAACAAATAATAAACTGGATTTGTTTTCAGGTTAGTCCGGTGACAGACTAATGTGTAAATATTTAAAATTATTAAATCTAAATCATTAATAATGAACGTACCAGCAGAATTAAAGTACACCAAAGAACACGAATGGATTCGTGTAGAAGGTGAGGAAGCAGTTGTAGGAATTACAGATTATGCTCAAAGTCAATTGGGCGATATCGTTTTCGTTGAATGTGAAACAGTCGGAGATGCATTGGAAGCAGGTGAAACTTTCGGTACCGTTGAGGCTGTGAAAACTGTTTCTGATCTTTATTTACCGGTGGCAGGTGAAGTGCTCGAATTTAATGAAGAGCTCGAAGGTGAACCTGAATTAGTGAATAAGGATCCGTATGGAAAAGGATGGATTGTAAAAATTAAAATCAGTGATGAGACTGAACTGGATGGGCTGTTGAATGCTGATGCATACAAAGCGATAATTTAAGTCCTTGGAATGAGATAATTAAGGCTGTATTACGTGTAAGTAATACAGCTTTTTTTATGTATATTAGGCGGACTAACTGATTTTTTATAATTTTGAATTTCTATTGAAATGAAATCTAAAATTTAAAGATATGACTTTGATAAAATCAATTTCGGGTATCCGGGGGACTGTCGGTGGTTGTCCCGGAGATAATCTTACCCCGCTGGATATCGTGAAGTTTGTTTCTGCCTATGCAACCTGGCTGAAGACAGGTGCCGGGAAAAAAAAGGCTAAAATAGTTCTGGGTAGGGATGCCCGGGTGTCGGGCGATATGTATGCCAAATTGGTGGCTGCAACATTGACGGGTTTGGGACACGATGTGGTCAATATCGGTTTAGCCACGACGCCGACAACAGAGATTGCTGTGACTGCTGAGAAAGCGGATGGAGGTATCATTCTGACAGCCAGTCATAATCCAAAGCAATGGAATGCGCTGAAATTATTGAATAGCCGGGGAGAATTTTTATCGGCAGCCGATGGGGAACAAGTCTTGAAATTGGCGGCAAAAGAAGAGTTCGAGTATGCTGAGGTGGATGAGTTGGGTACTGTTGTAGAAAAGGATTATACCCCATATCATATCAATCAGGTGCTGGCGTTAAAATTAGTGAATCGGGATGCGATAGCTCAGGCTGATCTTAAAATTGTCGTGGATGCGGTAAATTCGGTAGGAGGTGTTGTCATTCCGGCTTTATTGCGGGCCTTGGGGGTAAAAGAGATCATTGAATTGAACTGTGAGCCTACCGGACATTTTGCTCATAATCCGGAACCGATTCCTGAAAACCTGACTCAGATTGCTGCTAAAATGAAAGAATCCCGTGCAGACCTGGGAATCGTGGTCGATCCGGATGTCGATCGGCTGGCTTTGATCTCCGAGAACGGTGAAATGTTCGGTGAAGAGTATACCTTAGTGGCAGTAGCTGATTACGTATTGAAACACACCCCAGGGAATACCGTGTCTAATTTATCTTCCTCCAGGGCTTTGAAAGATGTGACAGAAGCTTACGGACAACAATATCATGCTGCGGCAGTGGGAGAAGTGAATGTGGTTGCCGAGATGAAACGAACGCATTCGGTGATCGGTGGAGAAGGGAATGGTGGTGTGATCTACCCGGAAAGTCATTACGGGCGGGATGCTTTGGTCGGAGTTGGATTATTCTTGTCCCATTACGTTGCCCAGAGTAAGAAGATGACCGAATTGAAAAGTACCTATCCGCCATATTTTATCTCGAAGAATAAGATGACCCTTTCCCCCGATATGGATGTAGATAAAATTCTGGAAGGGCTGAAAGAGAGATATGCCACAGAAAAAGTGACAGATATCGACGGGGTAAAAATCGATTTTGCACAAGGATGGGTGCATTTACGGAAATCGAATACTGAACCGATCATCCGTATTTACTCGGAAGCTAAAGACGAGGCTGCTGCCAATCAATTGGCAGAGGAAGTGATTGCCGCAGCTAAAAGTACGTTTTAGAGCGTGAGAAATTGAACTGTAAGCAGTGACCGTAAGGCTTATTTATCGTTTTCCGGATAAACCGGAAAACGATAGGCTGTATATTATTCGACATATAATACCAAGCCTTTCAGGTATTCGCCTTCCGGGTGGTATATGCTTACCGGATGATCTGCCGGTTGGGTTAACTGGTGGAGGATACGTACTTTCCTTCCTGTGTTGGCTGCTGCTGTGAATACGGTCTGACGGAACAGTTCCTTAGTCATGACTTGTGAGCAGGAGAAGGTGAAAATGATCCCACCGGGTTTGACTACTTCAATGCCTTTCCGGTTCAGTTTTTTATATCCCTGGATGGCATTGTTGAGTACATTCTGATGTTTCGCGAATGCCGGAGGGTCTAGAATGATCAAGTCGTATTTATTGTGAGATTGTTCCAGAAATCTGAAAGCTTCTTCTGCAAATGCTTCATGCCGCCTGTCTCCGGGAAAATTGAGTGCTACGTTTTGTTTGGCCAATTCGATCGCCCGGGTGGAGACATCTACGGAATGTACTGATCGGGCTCCTCCCCGCATGGCATAAAAAGAGAAACCTCCGGTGTAACAAAACATGTTTAAGACCTGTTTATTACCGGCATATTTTTCGAGCAGATGTCGGTTTTCCCGTTGGTCGATAAAAAAACCGGTTTTCTGGCCTTCTAACCAGTCGACATTGAATTTTAACCCATTTTCCTGTGCTATAAAATGATCCGCTTTTCCGTATAAGTAACCGTTATGTGGATCGATCGCCGCTTTGTAGGGAAGGGTAGATTCCGATTTATCGTAAATGGCGGTTAATCTGTCTCCTAAAGTTTCGAGTAGGGCCCGGGTGATATTTTCCCGTTCCAGGTACATACCTACGGAGTGGAATTGAACGACAGCAACACCGGCATAATAATCGACGACTAATCCGGGAAGATTGTCGCCTTCTCCATGGATCAACCGGAAAGTATCGTTGTCTGCTCTGTCGGTCAAACCGATAGCTCGGCGCATGTGATAGGCTGCTGTAATTCGTTGTAGCCAAAAAGAATAACCGATATCTTCATCTTTAAAAGTGAGAATTCGGACTGCGATAGAACCGATCTGGTAATGCCCTGTCGCCAGATATTGATTGTCCGAACTATAGACTCTGACCAGGTCTCCTTCCTGTAATTTCCCCTCTGTTTTGGCGATTGCCCCTGAGAATATCCAAGGATGATAACGAAATACCGAACGGTCTTTTCCTGGTTTTAGTATGATTTTATTCATGAGATGAAGCATAACTGATTACTGGACTGCAAAAATAGATAAAAAACTTTGATCTGTTTCTTTAAAAGTCGATATTATAACCCTAAAACGAACGATTGCGTAATACACAAAGAATATTTGAGAGATAGTTTCTTGTTTTTGTTGGAAAAGTTCTTAAAAATTCATAAATTGCGAATATTGTAGGGGTATGTAATTTTGAGCTGAAGTGCCCCCTAAGAAGTTTAATACGATAAATACAAATAGATGAGACTTAAAGTATTGGGTTCTGCTGAAGATGCTTTGCGTGCAATGACAGAACAATTGATAGAAAAAATGAATATGCGGGGAATCTCTCCGTTCCATTTAGCATTGTCGGGTGCCGGTACGGCCCAACAAATGTTCGGGCTTTGGATTCGGGAATACCGGGAGAAAATAAAATGGGAGCAATTGAGGTTTTATTGGGTGGATGAGCGATGTGTTTCTCCTGATGATGAGGAGAGTAATTTCAAACATGCGGATGAATTGTTGTTCCGGCCTTTGGATATTCCACATGCCCATGTCCATCGTATTCATGGTGAACGGGAGCCTGAAGTAGAGGCTGAACATTATTCGGAATTGGTGAAATGGGAACTACCCGGATATGCCTCTTGTCCTCGTTTTGACGCAATCATTCTGGGAATTGGAGAGGATGGACATACTGCTTCTATTTTTCCTTCAACGCCGGAATTACTAACGGCAAAATGTTGCTATAAAGTATCCCAACATCCGGAAAGTGGACAGAAAAGAATTACAATGACAGGTAGTTTGATATTGAATGCGAAACTACTTCTTATCCCTGTATTGGGAAATGCAAAGACAAGCATTTTACAAAGAGTGATCAATGCAGAAGAAAACTCGGTCCTCCCTGCGGCTTATATTATCAATCATGCGCCGGAAGCGATGATCTTTACAGATTTGCAAGTAAGTCTGGAGTAAAAAAAAGCATTTTGTATTCTGAAAGTCATATACCTCGGGTCAGGATACCGATGGGGTGGAGATATTGATATCTTCAAAACGATAGACTATCGTATGTATTTATCTGCCGGAGGTATATGTGCTGACTTTTAAAAGAATACAAAATGCTCTTTTATTTAACATTCAAGCATTTCTTTGGCTTTTTCCAGGATCGTAGTATCGTCTAATTTTACTATGCCCCCATTCGGACCTTGCTCAATATGTAAACCGACAGCCTTGCCCTCATCATAATGGTCTCCACCAAAATAATTACGTACTGTTTCTACGTCGAGTCCCAGTTCGTCCGCAATTTTTTGCATACTCCCTGAGGGCAACATGTCTTTGATTTGTCTCAACTCATTGAAGGTAATCATTGTAGTCATATCTCAAAAGTTTTATGGTTTATCAGTGGAATAAATATAGGACTAAATCTCTGAATAAACAAGTAAAACGTTTGCGAATTTCACATAAAAAAATTAATAAAATCAATTATTTGTGTAATCTATTGATATTAAGTGTATTTCTGTAATACTCAGAATGTCTGTGAAAATTGTTTCCTTACCGGATAACTTTTTGTACTTTTGTAGAGAAAAAACAGGATCGGTCGGATCTTATCCGACCGATGAATTGAATTTCTAATGCATTGTATACATGACTTTTAATGAATTGAATATTAGCAAACAGATCTTGATGGCTTTGGAAGATGCCGGATTTGAACAACCGACACCGATTCAGGAACGGGCTTTCCCTGTCATTCGTTCCGGAAAGGATGTGATTGGAATAGCCCAGACGGGGACCGGTAAAACTTTGGCTTATCTGATTCCTTTGCTGATGAAACTTCATTATGCGCAGGGAAATTACCCACGTGCATTAGTGATTGTACCTACCCGTGAGTTAGTGGTGCAGGTATGTGAGAGTGTAGAGTTGCTGACGGAGTATATGGATATCCGTTGTGTCGGCATTTACGGAGGAACGAATATCCGGACACAGCAAGCTGCGGTATACGAGGGAGTCGATTTGTTGGTAACGACTCCGGGACGTTTTATGGATATTTATATGAATGGCATTATCCGTACCCCTCAGATTAAGACTGTGGTTGTCGATGAGGCTGACCGATTGATGGATATGGGGTTTATGCCTCAGCTCAGAAGTATTCTTGAGGTAGTACCCGAGAAGCATCAGACTTTACTGTTTTCCGCGACCTTTTCAACTACAATTGCTGAATTGGCAGCAGAATTTTTGGCTCCGGAACCGGTCCGGATAGAGACAGGTAACCCGACGACTCCGGTAGAATTGGTTACCCAGCTGCGCTATGATCTTCCTAATATTCAGACTAAAATCAACTTATTGAAGTTACTTCTCACGGATAAAGAAGAATTTCGCAGGGTCATGATATTTACCGAAACAAAGAAAAATGCCGATCGGATTGTGGAGAGACTGGGCGACCACTGGAAGGGGGAACTGAGTGTACTGCATTCGAATAAGGCCCAGAATTCCCGATTAAATGCTTTGAAAGCATTTAAAGAAGGAAAGACTCGGATCATGGTTTCTTCAGATGTTGCGGCACGTGGAATCGATGTGCAGGATGTCAGCCATGTCATCAATTTCGATATACCTTCTATTCCTGAGGAGTATATCCACCGCATCGGACGTACTGCCCGTGCCGGAAAGGAAGGAACGGCTATCAGCTTCGTGACAGAAAAAGAAGAGCCGAAATTCGAAGAAATCGAAAAGCTGATCGGGCAGCAGGTCGAATGGGCTGCCTTACCGGAAAATCTGGTGATCTCAGATGTCTTACTTGACGACGAAAAAGTACAGACTTCGAATATTGTCTATCAAAAAGGTAAACCGAAAGGTGGTGGAGCTTTCCATGCCAAATCAGCCAAAAATAGTAAAACGCCCCAAAAAGTACGTAAAGACCGAACCAAAGAGGGAAGACGGAAAAAGTAGGAAAGGCTGAAAGCAATAAAGCTAAATGCTAAATGCTATAGGCTAAAAGCTGAAAAAATAATTTTAACTTTGCGTCATAGCCTCTAGTCTTTAGCTTCTAGCCTCTAGCCTTTAGCCTCTAGTTTTATCACTTTTATTGTATTTCTGCCTTGACGATTTTTAAAATCTGATCTCCTTTCAGGTCCGACGAAATATAATGCTCTAAAATTTTTCGGGCCAGATCGCCGGCTGTTGCTTGGGGAGGACAGGAGGTGGCTGCACTATTGATCAGCGTAATGATATTATCCTTGAAATTGACCGTGACCTCCCAGGCATTTTCGCTTAAATAAAGCTGCTGGGAAAGATTATATTCAAATTCTTTCCGAATTTCGTTGATCAGTAATAATTGATATTCCTGATAAGGAAGAGAGGGAGAAAGGGTACGGGGGATAAACGAATCCGGCTTTATTCTTTCAATAAATAGAATAATCCTTTCATAAGCTAATAATTTCAGATTAAATAGCGTTTGTGAAGTAGACGACGTATTCGCTTGCTTTTCCTGAGTAGTTTGCTGTACCTGTTTATTTACCAGAATTTCTAGTAAAGCAACAGCCTTCCTGACCAAGGGATACAGTAAAATAACAAATAAGACAAGGGGAATCAAAAAGTAAGTGGTGATGTTCATCGTCTTTATTTTTTGCAAATATAAAAGATATAGCTTGTTTTTAAAAATTTCTTATCGGCTGTTTTGAAAATAACTATTGAAGTAGTTGTATAATTATTTTTATAGTTGTGCGTTTGTGTAACGATACTTGGATGGGATAACTAAAAATGAGTGAATAATGAATAAAATGGAGGAATTAACGAAGGCAGAATTGCAAATCATACAAATCCTTTTAATATTATCCTTTGGTCAATCGGGAGGATTATATGGAACGGTATATGAATAGTGTGGTCAATAATTTTTTTAGTGGTTCGGTGAAAGTTGTAGTATCTTTTTTGTTCAAAACTTGTCATTTCTAAATTATTTTATATTTTTGCAATCGTATGCAACGCAGTGGAAACATATTGCCTTTAAACCGGCTTTTTCTGAATATTAAAAAGCGCGATGAGTTTAATTTCTGAAACTCATTTATTCTTGTTGTTCTATATTTTCTGTTTAAAAGGTCCTGAGGTGAGGATGTCTGTAAAGAGTTATAGATAACTTTCCGGTTTTGTTTTGTTATTTTTTGTTTAAAACTTAATTTATATTGTTATGGAATTACCATTTTCAGAATCATTTCGGATTAAGATGGTGGAAACCATCCGTAAAAGTACACGTGAAGAACGTGAACAATGGATTAAAGAGGCTAAATACAATCTTTTTAACCTGAAAAGCGACCAGGTATTCATTGATCTGCTGACCGATTCGGGTACCGGGGCTATGAGCGATAAACAATGGGCTGAGCTGATGTTGGGAGATGAAAGCTATGCCGGAGCCCGTTCTTATTATAAGATGAAGAATGCTATCAAGGAAATTCTGGGATTCGATTATTTCTTACCGACTCACCAGGGACGTGCTGCGGAGAATGTTTTATATTCTACCATTATCAAAGAAGGAGATGTGTTGCCGGGCAATTCCCATTTCGATACTACGAAAGGACATATTGAATTCCGGAAAGCTTTGGCTATCGATTGTACTATCGACGAAGCAGCTGATACGCAGTTGGAAATTCCGTTTAAAGGCAACATGGATCCTACCAAGCTGGAGGAAGTATTGAAAAAATATCCCAAAGAAAAGATCCCTGCAGTCGTATTGACCGTTACGAATAATACCGCCGGAGGTCAGCCCGTATCTATGCAGAATATTCGGGAAGTATCTGCCCTTTGTAAAAAGTACGGAGTGAACCTGCAGATCGATTCTGCCCGTTTTGCAGAGAATGCTTATTTCATTAAAACAAGGGAAAAAGGGTATGAAAACAAATCCATCAAAGAGATTGTAAAAGAAATGTTCTCTTATGCCGATATCATGACCATGTCTTCGAAAAAAGATGCGATTGTGAATATGGGTGGATTTGTAGCATTCAAAAGCGAAGAGTTGTGGAAAAAATGCCAGATGTTCTGTATCATGAACGAGGGGTTTATTACCTATGGCGGAATGTCGGGCCGGGATATGAATGCTTTGGCACAGGGATTGGATGAAGGTACTGAATTCGAATACCTCGAAACCCGGATTAAACAGGTGGAATATTTGGGGGCGAAATTGGATGAATACGGAATACCTTATCAGCGTCCTGCCGGTGGACATGCGATTTTTGTGGATGCCAAGAAAGTACTTACTCATGTACCTAAAGAAGAATTTATCGCTCAGACGTTGGGAGTAGAGTTGTATCTTGAAGCCGGAATCCGTGGTGTGGAGATCGGTTCGATATTGGCCGACCGGGATCCGGTAACCCGCGAAAACCGTTATCCCCGCCTGGAATTATTAAGGCTGGCTATTCCGCGCCGTACTTATACCAATAATCATATGGATGTAATAGCTGCTGCACTGAAAAATGTATATGATCGCCGCGAATCCATTACCCGTGGTTATGTAATTACGAAAGAATTTCCGATCATGCGCCACTTTACTGTCGAATTGGAAAAGGCAAAATAATTAGATTAACAACGATCGTAAAAAGGCGCCCCGCAAGGCGCCTTTTATTTTACCGGCTTTAAGTATAAAGCCGTAATTTATAAACTTCCGGTCAATAACTGATGAATCCACTTCTGAAGATTCCGGATTGTGAGGTGGGAACAAGAGTTCCGGAGAAAGTCAGGTTATTACCGTTCATCATCGGGTAAACCGTTGCATTGGCATAGTTACTGCCTGCACTCAGATTGACCACAACCTGGGCGGTTAAAGCGATTCCGTTCACATAGAAGGAATAAGTGATATTTCCATGTTTATCTGTATTGGTGGTGATTTGTGAAGGAGTACCCTGTACGGTGATTCCACCAAGACCGTTCGGACCAGCAATGCCGTTGAAAGCTAACTGTACATACACGGTATTGCCTTTAAATTGGATGAAGTTGGTATTGTCGGATACAGGTATAGCTGAACCTCTGGGGCCATAAAGTGTACTGGCCATTAATACCCAATTCCGGTCTTTCAAAGCATCTACAGCAGCGTTGAAAGCTTGTTGGTTAGCAACCTCACGGGCTTTCTTGCGAAGATCCCGCTTCACTTGTCGTTGTTGTTGTTTGGTTAGCTCCTGATAATGAGTCGGAGTTTGTGTTCCTTGTACCTGTGCTTCGCTATGGAAAGCGGGCAGCATAAATACAGATACCAGCAATAAAAATAATACTCGTTTCATAATAGGTCGTTTTTATTTAGTTGTTTTATATTATATCCGGTTATTCAGATTGTTATCATATATCACCGTTTATTAATTTCCCTCATATACGTGTTAATTTCTCCAATAGTTTTCAACCTGTATTTAAAAAAGTATAAAACTTCGTTTCTGTCATGTCAGTAAAAAAGAGTACTTTTGTCAGAAATAGCTGTTAGGAAAGGTTTTGCATATTTTATGCCATATTGGGAATGACGCTTCTAAAAAAATGATAAAATTGATTTTATAAAACGATAAATTCTGGCTATCATGGAAACTTCTGAGGTAATTTGCGCTGTATCGACGGCTCCCGGAATCGGAGCTATCGCAGTTTTGAGAATGTCCGGGGCGGGTTGTATCGCTCTTACCGACCGGATTTTCGAGTCTCCATCCGGGAAAAAACTGACCGGCGCGAAAGCGAATACAGTGCATTTCGGCAGGATCCTTGAAGAAGGTTGTTTGTTGGATGAAGTCCTGGTGACTATTTTTCATGCACCTCATTCATTCACAGGGGAGGAGTCTGTAGAAATCGCTTGTCATGGCTCCTTGTATATCCAACAGCGTTTATTGCAGCTGTTGGTGAATCAGGGGGCCCGGCTGGCTACTCCCGGCGAATTTACGCAACGGGCTTTCCTGAACGGAAAAATGGATTTGTCGCAGGCAGAAGCGGTTGCAGACTTGATCGCCTCTTCTTCGGCTGCATCGCATCGGATGGCTCTGAAGCAAATGAAAGGTGGCTTTTCAGCTGAATTGATGAAATTGCGGGCCGAATTGTTACATATTACTTCCTTGCTTGAGTTGGAGCTGGATTTTTCAGAGGAAGATGTTGAATTTGCCGATCGTTCGGAATTGAGACGTATTGCCGGAAATATCGATGAATTACTGACCCGCTTGTGTAGATCTTTTTCTTTGGGAAATGTGATTAAAAATGGGGTACCTGTAGCTATTGTCGGCAATACGAATGTAGGAAAGAGTACCTTGTTGAATGCTTTGTTGCGTGAGGACCGGGCTATTGTGTCGGATATTGCCGGTACAACCCGGGATGTGATCGAAGATACGATCAATTTGAATGGAATCACTTTCCGTTTTATCGATACGGCCGGTATACGGGCCACCTCGGATGAGGTCGAAAATATCGGGATCGAAAGGACTTTTGCTAAAATCGGTCAGGCTAGTGTCGTCCTGTTATTGACCGATCTGAATCGGGGAGTAGAGTCTTTCGAAGAATATTATCATCAGGTGAAATCCCGCCTCACTTCGGATGCAAAGTTAATCATCGTCCTTAATAAAACCGATCAGGTGGAAGATTTATTGACGCCTCAGGAAACCATCCGGCTTTTTACCTCCGGTGAAGAGATTATTCCGATTTCAGCCCGTACCGGAGCAAATCTGGATCGCTTGATTCAGGAATTGACCCGGACTGTAAATCTAAATACCCTCAATACTTCCGATGTCATCGTCAGTAACGTCCGTCACTACGAAGCCCTTCGTAATGCCCGCACAGCCATCGAGCGTGTGAACGAAGGTCTTGAATCCGGACTCAGTGGCGAATTCATCTCTCAGGATATCCGTGAGTGTCTTCATTATCTTGGTGAAATTACCGGCGAGATTACTACGGATGAGGTTCTGGGTAATATTTTTAAGAATTTTTGCATCGGTAAGTGATGGCTTATGACACGTACAATACATTGATTGTTAATATGCTCGTATGGAGAATTTCCCTTTGGAATTGTTCGATGCAGAAAGTCGGAATACTCTCTTGGAGCTGTTGTAGGAAATTGTGGTAAGTTGTTGGATGATGTATCGTGGGGAGTGTGAAAGATTTGATGATATAACCAGAAGTAGGAACTTAGGTCGGGAGGCAGGATGAAAGTAAACTATAAAGGCTTTAATTAAGATATTCTTTATGTTGTAATGGTCGATTGGATGGAACAAAGTCTATGCGTGTGTATGGATGAAGAGCTTGTCAATTCGGGCTGGAATGAACAGGGGATAGGGCTAGGATAAAAAATAACCTGAAAGTTGTTGCTTTCAGGTTATCAATTATTTTATCGTTGAGGGTGTCCGCCACCTTGACGACCTCTTTGTTGCCACTCTTTCATGCGTTTTTCTTCGTTGGCCTTGTAGGTTTTATATTGCTCTTCGGTCAATACTTTTTTTAGTTCGGCGTCTGCAGCTTCACGGTCTTTTTTCATTTGATCACGCATGGCTTCACGGTTATCCCGGTTTTTCTGCATGGCTTCTTCACGCTTTTTGAACGATTCGGTATACCATTTTTTCAGGTCTGCCTGTTGTTTGTCTGTCAACTTTAATTCGGTGGTCAGGCGTTCGACCGTCCGGGTCGCTTGCTGTTCCGGAGTCATTCGTTCACGCGGGCCCCTTTGTTGGGCATTTACTGTTATGGCCAGGAACATCAATAATGTGGTGGCTAAGAATACTAACTTTTTCATAATCGCTTTTTTAGTTCAATAAATGTTTTCTATAAAAATTGGTTTTATATTATATAAGACAATCTATCCGAACAAAGGTTTATAGCGTATGAGAGATTATTTAGTTGTTATTCCAGGTAGAGGCAAGTTGCTGGAAGTAAATGACATCTTCCCATTCATTACCCCTTTTTAACCATTGTTTCCGGTAACCGGTTTGGGTAAAGCCCGTGGCTTCGAAGAGTTTCAGACTGGCCACGTTACAACTGGGCACACTACTGTATACCTGATTCAAGCCCAGGGTTTCGAAACAATAATCCAGCATGAGCTTAATCGCCGAGCTGGCATAGCCTTGTTTGCGGTTTTCCATATTGTGAATCATGATTCCCAGGCCGGCCCGCTGGTGATAAGGGTCGAAATCGTACAGGTCGATCAGTCCGATGGGCTCTTGGGTATCGACACGTGTAATCATCAGCCGCAATTGCTTGCTGGTATAAATGTCTACATGGGCATTTTCAATGTATTTTTTCAGTGTGAAATGAGAGAATGGGGTCAGGGTGTCACTGACATCCCAAAGGTCCATATCGTTTTCCCACTTGTAGAGGTACTCCAAATCTTCGGGTTCGAGTGCCCGGATCAGAATGTTTTCATCTTGCATCATAAGTTTTGTCATTTATTCTATGGTCAATATTCATATCTATAATAGGGCCTAATTTTCCTTCCTGGTATTCCCGGATGCAGGCTTGTGGGTATAATCGGCGAATAGGGATTAACGCTTGACGGGCAGTGTCCAGTGCATGGTATTGAGAGAAAATATACCGGTATAATTCACCCATCCGGATGATCTTTATTTTGTTGCTTTCTGTTAGAATCGGATCTGCCGGTGTATCGAACGACGTGAATAATTGTATGGTATAGTTTTTACCCGGGAGAGTATCCCGGAAGTCGTATTCTCCGAAAGAAAAGGAGGATACGACTTTATTTTGCGGACCTGCAAAGGCCGAAGAATAGTGCCGACTCGTTACCATATTATTGTTTTGTTTGCTTCTGGATAAAGATTGACCTAAGAGAGCGGAATGAAAACCGCAGTAAAACAGACATACTGTAATCAATCCTTTTCTTAACTTTTCCCTTATCCGAATGGAAATTTCCATCTTTTACAAATATAGTTTTTTTACTCCGTATTTAACTCCTTTTGGCTTGTAATTAATTTATCATTTATATTTTCACTACCTTTGCCTGGGTAATACGTAATCGAAGATAAAATGTTTGATTTGTTGTGTATCGTCGGACCGACTGCGAGTGGAAAGACGAATTTGGCTGTTCGTTTGGCTGCTGCATTCGGCGGAGAGATCATCAGTGCCGATTCCCGGCAAGTATATCGGGGGATGGATATCGGGACCGGTAAGGATCTGGATGAGTATGTATGGGAGGGGAAAAAAATTCCTTACCATTTGATCGATGTTGTGGAGGCTGGGTATAAATATAATGTCTTTGAATATCAGTCGGACTTTGTGAAGGTTTGGGAAGATTGCAGGCAGCGGGGTGTTTTGCCTGTGTTATGCGGTGGAAGTGGCTTGTATGTGGAGGCTGTGTTGAAAGGGTATAAGTTATTGGCTGTACCGGTCGACGAGGATTTGCGGGCTTCATTGGCCGGACTGTCTTTGCCGGAATTGGCCGCTCGTTTGGCGACATATAAGAAATTGCATAATACGACAGAGATAGATACACCTAAACGGGCCATCCGGGCGATAGAAATTGAAGAATATTATAAGACACATCCTTATGAGGAGAAAGACTTTCCTCAGATCCATCCTTTGGTTGTCGGGGTAGGTGTGAGCCGGGAGGTGAGGCGTGAGCGTATCACGCAGCGATTACATGCCCGTTTGCAGCAGGGCATGGTGGAGGAGGTGGAACGGATTTTGCAAAGTGGTGTGAAGCCCGAAGATTTGATTTATTACGGTTTGGAATATAAATACCTGACGCTGTACCTGACCGGACAGTTGGGCTATGAGGAAATGGTGCAACAATTGAACGTGGCCATTCATCAGTTTGCTAAACGGCAAATGACCTGGTTCCGGAAAATGGAACGCGATGGATTCGATATCCATTGGTTGGAATCCGGGATGCCTATGGAAGAAAAAGTAGAGGTCGTAAAAAGGTGGTGGCTCACTCCTGATAACTGAGTTCTTCCAGTATATTTTCAGCTAAAAACTTTTTGTCTTCGGGAAATATTTGCAGTATGTCGGTTAATTTTGTCCGTTGTTCTGGCATCAGGTGAGGAACCAGATTTTCAATCACTGTGGAAGCTTCGAAAGCTACAGTAAAATCGTCCTCCTGCAAGATTTGTAAAAAATGATCTAAATAGGAGGAGTAGTCCAATGAAGATTCCCAGACAATCCGAAGTAATTCCTTCTTGAGCGTTCCTTCGGAAGTCTGTTCCAGTTTTTGGATTAACAGGTCTTTGAACTGATTATCTTTAATATCGGCCAGCAAATTGGCGATGATAGTGATTGTCGACGGTGCGAGAGGCTGGGACAGGATGTCCAGTAATTTACCGGCAATAACCAGGTCGCCGTTTTCCTTTACGGTATCGACAGCTTCTGCGATTGCTTCGGGATCTCCGCTGCTGATTTTCTTTAGTATTTCCTCGTTATTTTCCATCGTATTTTATTTTGCCGCGAAGATAAAAAAAAGAGCGTTGTTCACGCTCTTTTTTTATTTATTATTTCGTTTCTTCCTCATTCCCTTTGGAACGCGGGTGAAATTTATTAATTGTATCTTTCAGATAATGATCGTCGAGATGGGTATAAATTTCTGTTGTCAGGATGGATTCATGTCCCAACATATCTTGTACCGCTCTCAGGTCTGCTCCTCCACTCACCAAATGAGAAGCAAAAGAATGACGGAAAGTATGAGGAGACACATTTTTCTTGATTCCGGCACGGGTAGCCAGGTGTTTGATAATATTGAACACCATTACTCTCGAAAGAGCAGTTCCCCGTTTGTTCAGGAATAAAACATCTTCGTATCCTTTTTCAATTTCCAGGTAATCGCGGTATACTTTCATATATTGTTTGATTTCCTGTTTTGCATTTTTGCTCAGTGGAATCATCCGTTCTTTGTTCCCTTTCCCTTCGATTTTCACAACTCCCTGACGGAAATTGATGTTGGATAATTTTATACTGATCAGCTCTGAAACGCGTAATCCGCAGGAATAAAGCATTTCGATAATGGCTTTATTACGCTGGGCTTCCGGTTTGTACATCTCTACAGAATTCAACATGGCGTCGATTTCTTCGGTTGTCAGGATGTTCGGTAATTTCCGTCCGATTTTCGGAGCTTCGAGTAATTTGGTCGGATTGTTTTCCAACTGTCCGTCGAATACTAAAAATTTATAAAATGAACGAATACTGGAAATACATCTCGCTTGTGTACGATTGGTAACTCCAACTTCGTTTATAAACATCAAATAATCTTTCAGATGGTCGTAGGATATCGCATCAGGCGTTGTAACGTGATGTTTGTCAGCGCAATACTTTGCCAGCTTCTTAATGTCGTTTAAGTAAGCTTCTACTGAATTCGATGAAAGTGATTTTTCTAAAATCAGATAAGTTTTGTAACTTTCAATAGCATCTTCCCAAGTCATTGTTGTCAAATTTATATGTATTAATAATTAAACAAAAGTCCACCTTATCACACAGTATATTTTTAATTAATGCCTAAAGGTATATCTTTTTTTTTTATTCGATTTATATTTTTCTGAATTTAACTATGTAAAGTAAAATAATTAACAAATACATTTGTGTAAAAAGTTGATTATTATGGATTTGAGATTTTGAACAAATATAGTAAAAAAGTAGGAATTTGATATTAGAAATTTTGAAATACCGACGTAAAAGTTAGAAAAATGAGTAATTTTGTAGAATAAGTTTAGATCACAAATACGGAGAAAATGCAGATATTATTACTTAATGGCCCCAATTTGAATTTACTGGGAGTGCGGGAACCGGAGGTGTATGGAAAAGAAACATTTACAGATTATTTTCGTCAGTTAAAAAATAAATATCCGTCGGTGGATATTTCCTGTTTTCAATCCAATGTAGAGGGGGAACTGATCGATAAGATCCACGAGGTAGGTTTCAGTTACGACGGGATTATTTTGAATGCAGGTGCCTATACCCATACTTCGATCGCTTTAGCCGATGCGATTGCTGCGGTTAAAGCTCCGGTGGTCGAGGTACATATTTCCAATACAGCCCGGCGGGAGGCTTTCCGGCATGTTTCTTATCTGACGGCTGTTTGCCGGGGCGTGATCATGGGGTTCGGACTGAAATCTTATGAATTAGCCTTATTGGCTTTGATTAATGAAAAATAATGTATACGGAAAAGGACGGATTGCGTATATAAAAATATAACGGGATAAATAAATTACTAAATGAAAAGAACAAAGATTGTCGCAACCATTTCGGATAAAAGATGCGAAATAGGCTTTTTAAGAGAGTTGTATGAAGCCGGGATGAATGTGGTTCGGTTGAATACTGCTCACCAGACGCTCGACGAAGCGATGAAAGTGGTACGGAATGTACGTGCTGTCTCAGATCAGATCGCCTTGTTGATCGATACCAAAGGCCCCGAAGTCAGAACTTGTGATATTGTCGTGCCTGTCCGTGTCGAGAAGGGGGAAATTATTTTTATGACGGGTGACCGGACTTTGGTGGCTGAAAAGTTGATCCATGTGTCTTATGAACATTTTGTCCGTGATGTTCAGATCGGCGATAAAATTCTGGTAGATGACGGGGATGTCGAGCTGATCGTACGGGATAAAAAAGAAAACTGTCTCGAATTGGAAGCTTCGAATCCGGGAGAGATAAAAGATAAGAAGAGTATCAATGTGCCGGGAGTGAACATGCATCTCGAGTCGTTAAGTGATAAAGACCGGAAATTTATTCAGTTCGCTATGGATAATAAATTGGATTTCATCGCCCATTCTTTTGTCAGAAATAAGCAGGATGTGATGGAAATCCAGCAAATTTTGGATGAACAGCATAGCAACATCAAAATTATTGCAAAAATAGAAAATCAGGAAGGGGTGAATCATATCGATGAGATTCTCGATCATGTATATGGCGTGATGGTGGCCAGAGGGGATTTAGCTATCGAGATCGATGCTGAAAAGATACCCCTGATTCAGCGCTATATCGTCAATAAATGTATCGAGAGTAAAAAGCCGGTGATCATCGCAACCCAGATGTTGCACACGATGATCGACCATCTGCGTCCGACCCGGGCCGAGGTGAGCGATATTGCCAATGCTGTTTTCAGTGGAACGGATGCCATTATGCTGAGTGGGGAGACGGCTTATGGAGATTATCCTTTGGAAGCCGTTAAAGTGATGAGCCGTGTTGCTGAGGCCAATGAGTCGATTTTACCGCCCGATGCCAACCGGAATTTAGTTCGTATTAATAATGAGATTACAGCAGCTTTGGCCAGAGTGGCTGTCCGGATGACTACCATGTTGCCCATCAAGGCGATTGTGGTAGATACGAATTCCGGACGTACAGCCCGTTATCTGTCGGCTTTTCGGGGCGGTTTGCCTGTATATGCCCGTTGTTACGACGAACATGTGATGCGCGAATTAGCTCTTTCTTTCGGGGTGAGACCTTATTTTTCCGTAAAACCCCATTCAAGGGATGAGTTTATGCGGGACATTCCACAGGTATTATTGCAGAACGGTTACCAGCCTGAAGATCAGATCCTGGTGATCGGAGGAAGTTTCGGACATGTCCGCGGGGCATCTTTCCTTGAAGTTTGTAAAATCAGTGATATAAAATAACAGGGAACAGGCAGAGGAGTGTAGGATGATAAAAGCAGTTTTTTTTGATATAGACGGAACATTGGTGAGTTTTCACACTCACCGGGTTTCCGAAGCTACCCGGCAAGCTATCCGGCAGTTAAGGACTCAGGGAATAAAAGTATTTATAGCTACCGGGCGGCATTTACAAGTAATTAATAATCTGGGTGATCTGGAGTTCGACGGGTATGTGACCCTGAATGGCAGTTGTTGTTATATCGGACGGGATCGGGTCATTTACCGGAGGATGATTCCGGAGATCGCCTTGGAACATCTGATAAAGTATCAGGAAGAGAAGGAGACCTTCCCCTGTATTTTTGTCCGGGAGAAGGATATGTTTATCAACTATAATAATCAGCATACCCGGGAGGTATTCCGGATGCTGGATTTTCCGGAACCGGTAGTGAAAGATATTCATGAGGCTACCCGGGAAGGGGTTTTTCAGTTGATTGCGTTTTTCTCAGAGCAACAGGAAGACCGGATTATGCAGGCCTTACCGGAATGTGAGGCTACCCGCTGGAATCCGTTGTTTACCGATGTCGTGCCGGTTGGGGGAAACAAGAGTATCGGAATGGAAAAAATATTGGCTTATTTCGGAATTTCCCGCGAAGAGACGATGGCTTTCGGGGATGGAGGAAATGACATTCCTATGTTGGAATATGCCGGAATAGGGGTGGCTATGGGAAATGCTTCCGAAGAAGTGCAGCGGCACGCCGATTTCGTTACATCCGGTGTCGACGACGAAGGTATTGTACATGCCTTGAAACATTTTCATATCGGCGGACTTTAAAAGTGTGGGTGAATTCCGATTTCACATCGATACGTCCCCGGAGTTTATCTGTTATGCTGCGGCGGTATAGGTTTAAACGATTACAAGGGTTTCAGAAACTATCTCAAACCCTTGTCCGTTTTGCCCGTTGTCACTGTTTAAAGCAGTTTCCCTGACAGATCTATTTTTATTTCGATTTCTTTGGCTCCTTTTTCGAGTTCGAACAGGTAATAGGTTTGATCCGGCGTTTCGTAACGTTCAATATCGTCGATGATATAATCGGCATAAGCCGAAGTTTTCAAGGCATTCATTACGGCGGTTTCAACTTCGTTTTGACGGACATCGTAATGGGTATTCAGCCAATTGCCGGAGGCATCGAATATCACTTCTTTGCTGCGGTTTTCGTGTATGATATCTACCTCTGTACGGTTATGTTCGGTTTCAGTTTCGATGATACGGCAAGTCGGATATTTGTCATTGATGAATTGCTGGAGCGAAGCCGGTAATTCCGAGGCGTCGGGAAGATAGTTTTCGTAATCGTCATCGGTTAGGTCGGCCTGAACTTTGACCAAAATTCCGTCGGCTGAATAATAGAGATCGTATTCTTGTTTGTCTTTTTTCACTTCAATGACATAAATCGTTTCGGTTTCGTTACGCTCCAAACGATCGATATCGTCGATATACCATTGTGCATATTCACTGTTTGCCAAAGCTTTTTGTACGGCCTCAGGCAGTTGGCCGGTGTGGGTTAACTCGGTTTCGGTCATATACCATCGGCCTGTAGCATCGAACCAGGCTTTCCCGTCGAGTTGATTGTCGATGAATTCTGCTATCAGGTAATTGTTTTTCTTTTCCCATTCCACTTGTGTGGCGTTGGGATATTTACTTTCAAAAGCTTGGCGGGCTTGAGGATCAGGAGTTACCGAATCATCATTGTCGCAACTGCAAAAGCCGAATAGGGCTAATCCGAAAAATAATGCGTATAAGTTCATAGTTATTTATTTTTAATTAATTATCGATATCGATGAGTTGAAACGCTTTGTTGAATTCGAGTTCAAGCTGATTGTTCAATTTTACTTCATAAGTTTTACTGTCCCGTTCAATTTTCAAAATTTTAGCTTCCGGGTAGTGTTTGCTTACGTAGTCTTTAATGGCTTGAGGTACGATTCCTGTCGGTACTGTAGAATATTTACAGTCGACTTTTTCCCATGAGCCGTCTTTCAGAAATTCAGCTTTTTCTCCGTTGACAAATACAACTTCATATTTCTTTTCCCAAAAGTCTTTTTCCATTTTGGCCAGGGAAATTTCATTCTTAGGGAAATACTTTTGGATAAATTCCTGAGCTTTTTGAGGTAGTTGATCGACTGTAATTGCTCTATCGTCGTCGGCTTTCGCTAAGCCCTGCAAAGCGAACAGGCAGGCAAATAATAAAATGATTTGTTTCATAGCTTTCAAATTTTAAGTTTTACAATTCAAAAATAGAACCCAAAACTGAAAAGATTTTGAAATCGGGAAAAAAATGAATTTTATTTCGACTTATTGAGAAAATCGATCTGGAAACAATGCTTTCCTGTATAATAATATCGGATGTGAAGCTGATATAATTTGCAGATCGATTCGGCAATAGACAGGCCCAGGCCGCTGGAGCCTTCACCGGTATGTTTGCCTTGATAGAAACGATGGAATATACGGGAGGCATCCAGTGCTTCCGGGTGACCGGTATTGCAAATGGTAAGGTGATCGGACTGAATTTCGATGTCGATTTTTCCTTGTGATTTATTGTGGATAAAAGCATTTTTGAGCAGGTTTGTGATCAGGGCGGTTGCCAGTGTTTCGTTCATATTCACCGTTAAAGTGGCTGATTGATGCACTTCGACTTGGATGTTTTTATAGTCGTAGATCTCCTGGTAATCTTCGAGCTGTGAGCTGATCAGATCGTTCAGACAAATTTCCTGACTCTCCTGGAATTGGCCGTTTTCTATTTTGGAGAGGAAAAGCAAAGACTTATTCAGTCGGATAATATAGGTAAGGGTCTGTTGGATCTTGGCTATTTCGGTCAGTTGGTCTTCTGTAAGTGACTCGCTTTCTGCCATCATTTCCAGACGGTTTTGGCAGATTGCCAGAGGAGTCTGCAATTCATGCGAAGCATTACCGATGAATTGTTTTTGTTGTTCATAGATCGCCTGGTTACGTCGGTGAGTTTGAATGGCTGCTTCATTTAATTTCCGGAACTCTGTAATGTTGGTTTGCAAATCCGGAGGACTCTGGCTTTTACCGATCGTATATTGGTCCATCCATTTGAGTAGCACATAAAGGGGACGCATACTCCGGTAGTAAACCCAGGTATTCACCAAAAGAATAAGCAGGAGAAGCGAAAAATAGAGGAGAAGCATCCAATTCAGAATAGCTTCCTGTAAGTCTTGCTTTTCGATCGTCGGAGTACTGACCGTGAGTTCGTAATATTGTCGGTCTTTGTCTTTGAAAATGGTTCTTAGGACCCGTGCCGGCTCGGTTTCTCCCTTGGCTTCGATGTGGACCATTTCGTCGGAATACCGGATCCGTTTCTGTTTCTCGGCATAATCTGCAGTTACTGTAATCAGATAATAACTATTATTACTACCGTCAGATTGGGAAGGTAATTGTTCTCCTGCCAAGGCCCGGGTGATCAGTACCTCTGAATAATCTTCCAGAGAATCGTCTACTTCATCGTTGACTTCATCTATAATAGCCATATAAAATAGTATGCCCCAAGCCGCTAAAATGATCGGTAGGGCCAGGGACAGATGAATCAGGATGCGGTAGATTAATTTCATAGGGCTTGAAGTGACATTTTATATCCAAAACCATAGACTGCTTTGACCTCCGCGTTTGCACCCGCTTCGGTCAGTTTTTTGCGGAGGTTTTTCACCTGGGCATAAATAAAATCGAAATTATCCACCTGATCGATGTGATCTCCCCATACCGATTCTGCCAGAGTCATTTTATTGATTACTCTTTCGGGACGCTGGATAAAATAAAGTAGTATATCGTATTCTTTTCGGTTCAGTTCGATGGGGGTACCTGCAACAAATACCTGGAAATGGTCCGGGTCGATCCGGATATTACCGTATTCGATATAAGTGGCACCGGCGTGATGATTTCTACGGATAACACTTTTGACCCGGGCAATGAGTTCGGCCAGATGGAAAGGTTTGGGTAAATAGTCGTCGGCACCCAGATCCAGGCCGGTGACCTTGTCCTCCAGTGAATCTTTGGCCGAAATGATGATGATATTTTCTTTCTTATTTTCCTTTTTTAATTCTTCCAGCAGATCCAGCCCGTTTCCGTCCGGTAACATGATGTCGAGCAGAATACAATCGTAAGTATAATCGGCCGTTTTTTCCAACGCTGTTTGAAAATCAGGAGCTTCCTCCGTAACATACCTTTCTTTCTCGAGGCTACGGCAAATAATTTCGCGTAATGACGGATCGTCTTCTATAACAAGAACTTTCATAAACTCATTTTTTCTACAAACAAATATAGTAATTCTGAAATACAACTGAAATCGCCTGGTTGGAAATCTGCTCCGTTTTGGAGGGGAGAAATAAATTGGCGAACCGGGAGTCCCTGTTTATTATGGTGTCGGACTCTGGATTCGCCAATCGAAAATTTGCCTGACAGGCAATTCTCGGGTTAAAAAGTTCAATCTGATAAAAAAGACCCCGGGTAGGGAGCTTTTTTAGAAACTGGTCAGTGCACTGGCCAAGTCGGGTTCAATATCGAGAATCATGGGTAAGTGTAATAATTCCAGAACGTCCATGACTTCTGACGATATATTGCACAATTTGATTTCAGAATGATTGCTTTTGGCTGTTTTTACTAATGAGATAATACAGCCGATACCACTGCTGTCTATAAATTCAATGTTTTTAAAATCGAAAATCATTTTATTACCTTCTTGCGAAAGTATAGGTTTTAATTCTGATTTAACTTCTTCTGTCACTGCTAATGTAAATCTCTTTAAATCGATAAATTCTGCAATGATGCATCCTTTCTGCTCAGTTAATTTTGTAATCATTTTTTTGATTTTTAATAATGCGTTTTGGTTTAGATTAGTTGTTTTTCTTGAATGTAAATAAATTATGTTTCCTTAGGTTGCCTATAGAATGTCGAAAATAGGACAAAAAGTATAAATAACCAAATCTTTTTTATAAGAAAATCATATTCCGGCCGGATAAAAATTTGACGAAAGAGGAAGTCTGAACAGATATAAATTATATCTTTGTGATGTTTTTAAATGCTAACGTTTGCAATTATGACGGGGAAGATGACAGGTGGATTTGTGTGGAAGCGGTGACGGATCGGGATGAATGTGAATCGACTAAATTTACGATATAAATAAAATAAAATGAAAACAACACCTTTTACCCATTTTCATGAAGCTTTGGGAGCACGTATGGCTCCGTTTGCAGGATATAATATGCCCATCGAATATCCGACAGGAATTAAAGAAGAGCATCTGAATGTCCGTAATAAACTTGGAGTTTTTGATGTTTCCCATATGGGAGAATTTTGGATTAAAGGACCGAAAGCTTTTGAATTGGTTCAGAAATTAACCACAAATGATGTGGCCGCTTTGATAGACGGAAAAGTACAATATAGTTGTTTCCCCAATGATAAGGGTGGTATTGTAGACGACTTGCTGGTGTATCGTTTCAGTGCTGAAAAATACCTGCTGGTAGTTAATGCTGCTAATATCGAAAAAGACTGGAACTGGGTGGTAAAATACGGCGCAGAACTGGGTATGAAACCGGGCGTCGAACTGGAAAATGCTTCCGACAATATTTGCCAGCTGGCTATCCAGGGGCCTTTGGCATTGAAAGCCATGCAGAAGCTGACCTCGGAAAATGTTGTCGATATGGAGTATTATACTTTTAAAGAAATACCGTTTGCGGGGATCGATAAAGTTATTTTCTCCACGACAGGTTATACCGGTTCTGGTGGTTGTGAAGTTTATGCTTATAATAAAGATGCTGAGAAATTGTGGAATGCCGTTTTCGAAGCCGGAGCGGAATTCGGGATACAACCGATCGGATTGGGTGCCCGCGATACCTTGAGATTGGAAGCCGGTTTCTGTCTCTATGGGCATGAAATCGACGATGATCATTCGCCTATCGAAGCCGGTTTGGGATGGATTACTAAATTCGTGCCCGGAAATGATTTTATCATGCGGGAATACCATGAAAAATTGAAAGCAGATAAACCGACCCGTTATATGAAACCTTTTGAAATCATCGACCGGGGAATTGCACGGCAAGGATATCCTATCGAAGATGCCGAAGGAAATGAAATCGGTGTAGTATGTTCGGGAACGGTATCTCCTTTAACCGGAAAATCTATCGGTACGGGATATGTTAAAAGCGGTTTCCATAAATTAGATAGTGAAATATTTATCCGGGTGAGAAATAAGGCGTTGAAAGCAAAAATTGTAAAAACTCCTTTTTTCTGATACCGGAAATTCAAATACCGAAAAACTATCCCAAAGTCATTATTTTGACTTTGGGATTAGTGTCTCTCTTAGAGAGAGTGATTAAATGATTTCTTTTTTGAGGTATATTCGGCACCGATTTGTTAAGGTGATTTTAAATTATAAGTAAATCCGAATATTTCTCTTATAAAATGATATTTTGCGCAGTATATTTTGCATATTTGTAACGTTTGAAGAAAAATTGAATTAAAATTTAAAACCTTTAATTATTATACAAAATGAGAAAACATATTTTTAACGCAGGTCCTTGTAAGTTGCCGGATATGACATTGGAAAATACGGCAAAAGCTGTGATGGAATTAGGGAATTGTGGCCAGTCTATTCTGGAAGTATCTCACCGTTCAGCTGATTTTCAGGCTGTTTATGATGAGACTGTCGCCCTGTTCAAAGAAGTGTTGAATATCCCCGATAATTATTCTGTTATTTTCTTGGGTGGTGGTGCCAGTATGCAGTTCTGCATGATTCCTTACAATTTCCTGGGTAAAAAAGCGGCTTATGTGAATACCGGCGTTTGGTCTAAAAAAGCAATCGCTGAGGCTAAACTTTGGGGTGAAGTTGAAGTGATCGCTTCTTCTGAAGACCGGAATTTTACTTATTATCCGAAAGGATTCCAGATTCCTGCCGATGTCGATTATCTGCATATTACATCGAATAATACGATCCGTGGTACCGAGATTTTCGAAGATCTGGATAGCCCTGTGCCCTTGATTGCCGATATGTCGTCCGATATTTGTAGTCGTCCGATCGACGTAAAAAAATATATGATGATCTATGGCGGATGCCAGAAGAACTTAGGACCTGCCGGTGCTACTTTCGTGATTATCCGTAACGACTATCTGGATAAAGTAGTGGCTGACCGCAAGATCCCGACCATGCTGAAATATCAGACTCATGTCGATAACGGATCTATGTTCAATACCCCTCCTTGTATCAATATCTTTGCCGTTGGTCAGACCCTGAAATGGATCAAACAAATGGGCGGTGTTGAAGCTATGGAAAGACGTGCTATCGAAAGATGCAATGCATTGTACAGCGAATTCGACCGCAATACGGTATTCCGTGCTGTTGTTGAAGAAGGTTCACGTTCTCGTATGAATATTCCGTTCTTGTTAGCCGAAGGATATGAAGAACTGGAGAAAGAATTTTTGGATTTCTGTAAATCTAAAAACATCGTAGGCGTGAAAGGTCACCGTTTGGTGGGTGGTTTCCGTGCTTCTACCTACAATGCTTGTACGATGGAAGATGTAAATGCTTTGATTGCTGCCATGCAGGAATTTGAAAAAGCACATAAAAAATAAATAATATTAATTCAGATGAAAGATTTACGATTTACGACCGTGCTGAGGCCTCTCGTAAATTGTAAATCTTAATCGTAAATTTTGGTAGTTATGACAAAGGTTCTGATTGCAACCGATAAACCTTTTGCTCCGGTGGCAGTAAAAGGTATCCGCGAAATCGTGGAAGCTCAGGGTTATGAATTGGCTTTATTGGAAAAATATACTTCTCCGGAAGAATTGATCGCTGCTGTTGCCGACGTAGATGCTATGATCATCCGTTCGGATAAAGCGACAAAAGAAGTGATCGATGCTGCTAAAAAACTGAAAGTAATTGTACGTGCCGGAGCCGGTTATGATAATATCGACCTGCAGGCTTGTACCGATCATGGCGTAGTGGCTATGAATACTCCGGGACAGAACTCGAATGCTGTGGCTGAATTGGTATTCGGTATGGCTGTTTATCTGGCTCGTAATTTCTATAACGGTAAATCCGGGCATGAACTGAAAGGAAAGAAAATCGGTGTACATGCTTACGGAAACGTGGGACAAAACGTGGGACGTATTGCCAAAGGCTTCGGAATGGAAGTGTATGCTTTCGACCCGTTCATGACCGATGAACAAATCAAGGCTGCGGGGGCTACTCCGTTGCATTCTGCCGAAGAAATGTATGCGATGTGTGATTATGTATCTCTGCATATCCCGGCTACCGAGAAGACAAAGAAATCGATCAATTATGAATTGTTGAATCGCATGCCGAAAGGAGCTGTATTGATCAACACTGCCCGTAAGGAAGTGATCAATGAAGAAGAATTGGTGAAATTGATGGCCGATCGTCCCGATTTCAAATATATTTCCGATATCGCTCCGGACAATGCCGCTGAATATGCCCAGTTCGAAGGCCGTTATTTCTTTACTCCGAAGAAAATGGGTGCTCAGACTGAAGAAGCGAATGTAAATGCAGGCTTGGCTGCTGCCCGTCAAATTGTGGCTTTCCTGGAACATGGAGATGCTAAATTTAAAGTAAATAAATAATATTTTTATGGCTATAGTAAAACCATTCAAAGGCTTACGTACTCCTAACCAGGAAGTATGCGAGGAATTGGCTTGCCTCCCGTATGACGTGATGAATTCGGAAGAAGCTGCACAGATGGCTGCAGGAAAACCGAAATCATTGCTGCATGTTACCCGGGCCGAAATCGATTGCCCTGCCGGAACGGATATCCACTCGGAAGAAGTTTACAATAAGAGTGTTGAAAATTTCAAAATGTTTCAGGACAAGGGATGGTTGGTACAGGATCCGGAAGCGAAATTTTATATTTATGCTCAGACCATGGAAGGCCGTACCCAATACGGTATTGTCGGTTGTGCTGCCTGTGAGGATTATATGAACGGGGTGATTAAAAAACATGAACTCACCCGTCCCGATAAAGAAGAGGACCGGATGGTGCTGACCCGTTATGTGAATGCTAACCTGGAACCGGTATTTTTTGCCTATCGTGCCGTGCCTGAAATTGACGCTATCGTTGAAGATATTGTGAAGAATCAGAAAGCAGACTACGATTTTGTGGCAGAAGACGGGTTCGGACACCATTTTTGGGCGATCAACTGTCCGGAAACCAATAAACGGTTGGAAGAGTTGTTCGCAACGAAAGTGCCGAACACCTATGTGGCCGACGGACACCACCGTACAGCTGCAGCTGCCCGTATCGGTGCCGAATATACAGCAAAGAATCCGAATCATACCGGTAAAGAAGAGTACAACTTCTTTATGGCCGTACATTTCCCCGACCATCAGCTGAAGATTATCGATTACAACCGGGTAGTGAAAGATCTGAATGGTCTGACCGAAGCTCAGTTGCTCGAGAAATTGAACGCTCATTTCGAAGTAAAGGAAATGGGTACCGAGATTTATCATCCGGCAAAATTGCACGAGTTCAGTATGTATCTGGGCGGTAAGTGGTATCGTCTGACCGCTAAAGCAGGTTCGTATGATGACAACGATCCGATCGGAGTATTGGATGTGACCATTCTTTCCAAACATGTGTTGGCCGATATCCTCGATATTCAGGATTTGCGTACCTCTAAACGAATCGATTTCGTGGGGGGGATACGTGGATTAGGTGAACTGAAAAAACGCGTAGACAGCGGGGAGATGAAAGTGGCTTTCGCTCTGTATCCGGTTTCTATGGAACAGTTGCTGAATATTGCCGATACCGGTAATATCATGCCGCCGAAAACTACCTGGTTCGAACCGAAACTTCGTTCCGGTTTAGTAATCCATAAAATTTGATTTTTGAAAATCTGAAATAAGATACCATCTTCTCTCAGAGGATGGTATTTTTTTCGGATGTGAATTTGGGTGTTAGTTTCAGTACAGGATAAAGCGTTCATGATTTATGCTTAAAGATATTCTGATTTCGATGATTATTTGGGTGGTAGTGGGATGTGGTAACGGCTCCGGGGTGAAACGACTGGATACAAGAGCTGTGGAAAAGGACACTGTTTTGAAATGGAGTCAATTGGTCGGTGAGAGCCGGTTAGTGCGTATGGAGACGAAAGAAGAGGCTTTGTTAAACGATTATTTTCGGGTATGGGCCGGAGAGAAGTATATTATTACTTACGGAAACGAAGAAATGTATCAGTTCGCCGCCGATGGTACTTATATCCGTAAATTGGCTTCTTATGGACGTGCTCCGGGCGAATATCAGAATATTATAGCCCTCACAGTAGATGAACCGGGCGAACGATTGTATTTTTCGGATTATGGAAGGCAAAATAGTATCCAGGTAATTAATTTGAAAAATGGAGAATATGAAAATTCCCTGCCCGGAATTTACGGATTTCCGAAGAAGATGATACTGGCCGGTGATTCGGTTCTTTATTGTATTCCTTTGTTATTGAAAGATGCAGCCTATGAAATTTATGCCCTTACTTCTTCCGGACAATTCCTGGGAGGGATTAAAAAAGAGACTTGTCGGGAGGAGCGTCAGAAGAATCATTCTTATCTGGGGATAGCGGGAGGATTTGTTCACTATATGTCAGGGATAACGGATACTTTGTATCGGATAACTGCCGATACAAGAAAACCCGAATATTATTTTCATGCAGGACATTATTTGAAAGAATTCAAGCCTGATGAAAAAGGAGAAGAAATTGAAATGATAGTTGAAACTTCTCGGTTCATCTTATTCGATCGTTTATTCATCCGGATGGCTGATTCCAGATTTGGTAAAAATATAATTACTTACGACGAAAACCGGGATCCTGAAACTTATGTATTCGATAAACTGAACGATGGTTTATTCAAAGTAAAGAGTATTTATTTCGACGACCTTGACTTTGAATTGGAGGATTATCTGTTCGAAGTTTCTGAGCATTATCTTTGTCAATCTTTTTCTGCAATGGAATTTCGGGAAAGGATAAAATCAGCAAATTCCCCTTACCATGATTGGTATAATGCAATAGCCGATGATGATAATCCTGTATTGGTGTTGGGAAAGGTACGTAATTAAATTCGGATGACAGATTTCCCCGTTTTCGCAAATATCCTTAATTCGTTGAAGATAACGAATAACAGAGTATCTCCGGAGAGAAATTCTTATTGTTTTGGAAACTGATTGCGTATATTCGGTCGGATTTTTCATCGACACAGAAGCTTAAAATATAACGGTTCAAACGATATCTTTTCAAAAAACGGCCTTGCCAGTCGAATTGGTGTATTTCAAAATTATTATTGGAGATCGATAAATCTTTATTTTTAGAATCGCAGTATAATAAATAGATATAGTTGTCCGTGCTGAAATAGTTTTTATAGTAGTTGACTTCCTCTTCAACCCGGGCATTTAATTTGTCCAGGACGGTAACTTTATTTACAGATTTATCGATGGGAAATGGGTAACGGGTCGATTCTAAATTATTTAATGAAATAATATCGATGATGGGGAAATGCCTGTAAATAATGGCAACAGAATCCATCGTATTCGGTTTCAATATGTAAAATGCATGATAGATATTCGAATTGGCTATAAAATCGGTAATCTTTTTTTCTTTTATTATGGAAGGATAATTCTTGTAATTTAATAAATATCGATTACTGGAAATATTGGCAATGGAAAATTGATAATCAGACATACCTGAATTTGCAAAAATGGTCGAATCGTTGATTAAATATACACAATCCGCAGCTGTCAATCCCACTCTGACATTGATTTTCTCTGGGGTGTATAGAGGATTGGAGAATAAGCTATCGGTACAAAATAAAGTATATCTTAGTTTTTCAATAATAAGAAATTTATTCGGGGAATGCCGGTAAACCCTCGGCGTTAGATATTCATTGGGTCCCCGTCCTATACTTCCGTAGGTTTTTAATAAATGGAAAGAATTTAGGGAATAATATTTCAAGAATTTATTCTCGTCCGTTTCTGCATCTTTGATAATCAATAAGGTATCTGAAATCCAGATTTTTTCAGGATTTAATAATGTCGTATCCGTTAACGCGATAGAAGTCGGTGTTAAATCAATGGCAGGAAAAGTATTTAAATCTTGTAACTCAACTAGTTTACATGAATATGGTTTTTCTCTGGAGGTACAAGATAATACCAATAGTAATAAACATATATAAACTGTTTTTTTCATATTTAACCCTTTATATAATCGATAAATATATTCATTATCATTTTATTATCGAGAGGAGAACCACATAAAATTTTATTATCTTCAATTAGAAATGTTTGACTACGAGGAATAAGAGGATTTAGTTTAAAAAAATTATGAGTATAATCAAAGTAGAATTAAAAATCCTTATTTTGCTTAATAATTTCATCTAAACGTTCAAATTCATCTCCAATAACTAAAAATATTATTTTTTTCTGCAACTTTTTATTTTGGGAAGCAATTAATTCCCATTTGTTTAAATTTACATAACAGTCTTCACAGGTTGGACTGATTATATTTAAAATATAATTAGAATTTGAAATATGTTGATTTGTCGAATCTAAACAAGAATAATCTATCGGTTTGTTTATAATGAAAGAGTAATCAGAATTCATTATTTTTAAGAGTTTTCTTTTTTGAAAACTACTTAAATTTATGATAATTATCAATACGATTAATAGAATCCCTGATATGTAGTATATAATTTTTTTCATCTCTCTATAAAAAGTATCTTAAAATCTCTAAATTGCAAAATAGATATTTTAAGATAAAAATTTAACAATCCTGATATAAGGGGTTATTTCCTTGTTTATCTGGACATTTTCTTACACATGTTATACTTCGTAATAGCATTTGGATAGATATATTGTAAAGTTATGACAAATGTTGCTATAGTTATTCTAATTTGTTGTTCTATAATATTGTTTTATATATATATTTAACATATGGGTGGGGATATATGTTTTAGGGGTTTTATTTATGGTATAAATACCTTGCAAAATATAATGAAAGCATTGTAACAAATAATTTTCAGTTTCGATGATTTCACTTTTAAAACGATCCTGGAATAGATGATCATATCTGCCGTATTTATTATTGAACCACATGGCATAGCTGGTTACTATCCGCCGGATGTGTTCGCTGAGGGCAGGACTTTCAATTTTTTTTCCATATGAAGTATAGGGCGGTGAGCAGCAAAAGGGTAGTAAGGGCGAATGCCCATACATTCATTGCACGGGATTGAGCTGTCATAACGTAATCTTGTATTTCTAGTGTTTCCATAATTTATTTCGTGGATTTACTGATATAACGCAGAAAATCCTTATCGGTCGAAAAATTTGGGATTCCGGGACGGACCTTTTGTCCGGTTTTATATCAGACTTACCGCCCGGTATTTTGTTAGTTGCAATGGTTACAGTGGTTAAGGAGTAACCATTGAAACCGCTGTAACATTGCTAATCTTTTATTTTAGAAGTGGGTGAAAAGAGAGCTTGCTTAAAATGGGACGAAAAGTCCGTCCCGGAATCCCGGAAGAGGTTAATATTTCAGCCATTTGTAAAGTTCTTTCCAAGTGACTTTTTTGCCATACATTAAAATACCGATGCGGTAAATTTTTCCGGATAGCCAGGTAAAAAAGATAAAACTGACGATTAATAATGCCATAGAGGTCAGGATTTCCCAGGTCGGTACTCCGAAGGGGATACGGACCAGCATAACGATCGGTGAGGTGAACGGGATCAACGAACTCCAGAATACCATCGGGGATTCGGGACTTTTCATGGCGGCGAAACCGATGTATAACCCGATGACGAGGATAATCGACAAAGGGGTCAGGAATTGTTGCGAGTCGGTTTCGTTATCGACGGCAGCACCGATAGCGGCGAATAAAGAAGCATATAACAGGTAGCCTCCGATAAAATAGAATAAGAAAGAGGCCAGGAATTTAATGATAAAGATCGGGTCGATGGTCATCGCAACCTTTTGGATGATTTGCATTTTTTCAGCGCTCAGATTCCCTGTACCGGCTATATCCGGCAGGCCGCCGGCCAGGTTGCCGGCATTTCTCAGTGCTTCCAGATCGATACCCGGCAGGAAGAATGTTTGCATGACCAGGATCAGCACAAGGCCGAATACTACCCAAATCAGGAATTGTACGAGGCCGACAGCTGCTACTCCGATGATTTTACCTAACAGAAATTGAAATGGTTTGACAGAAGAGACCAATACCTCGATAATCCGGTTTGTTTTTTCTTCGATCACTCCTTTCATGACTTGAGAGGCATACATGAATATAAAGAAGTAGATAATCATGCCGCCGATCAATCCGATAGCCGAAGCGACTTCCGACGAGCTTTCTTTGGCTTCGCCCGAGTCGGTGATCTTTAACGTACGCACCAGTACAGGTGTTTGTGTGGCCGATAATTGTTCTTCCAAATCGGGGACTTGTGATTCGGCAATGACTTTTGCTCTTTTTATGTCTTCAATTTTTTTGCGCAATTGGGCCGCGATTTCATTTTTCAATTCCATAGGAACCTGAGAGAAAGAATAGACCGGAATTTCCGGGTGATCCATAATATTTTCCGGGATTGAAATCAGGGCGTAATAGTCATGTTGCCGGAGAAATTCCGAGGCTCCCGATTCATCGACCGGGGTATTCAGATATTCGAATGTATTGTTGTTGATTTGCTCGAATGGTGTCTCGAGTACTGACTGATTGATCACTGCAATTTTACGGTCCTGTGTGTCGTCTTTCAGAAGCATCCACATCAGGAAAGCATAAAAACCGGCTAAAAGAATGGGGACGACGAGTGTCAGTACCAGAAAACTTCTTTTCCGTACTCTGGTTGTAAATTCGCGTCCTATGATGATAAGCGTTTTATTCATTTCAGATTTATGATTTGGGGTTTACGAAGTGGATTATTCTTCCTGTTTGATGTCGTTAACCATTTCTCCTTTCACTAATTTGATAAAGATATCGTTCATTCCCGGTATGACCTTTTGATAAGAGATAATATCGGTTTTGTCGAGCAGACGACGTAATAAAGTATTGGTCGGACAAGCCACGAGGCGTTGCAGGACCAGTTCGTGTTGTCCGTCTTCTATTTTTTCGGAAAGCAGTTCATATTCTTCTCCGATCACTTCTTGCGGATGAAAATCCGGTTGATATTTACAGATGAGTCGGTAAGTATTGTTGGCATACTTATTCCGGATCTGATTGATCGGGCCTTCGATAATTTTTTTTGATTTGTTAATCAAGGCAATATGGCTACAGATTTCCTCGACGGAAGCCATATTGTGGGTGGAAAAAATAATGGTCGTTCCTTTTTTGCGCAGTTCCAGTATTTCTTTTTTTAGGAGTTCGACATTGATGGGGTCGAATCCGCTGAACGGTTCATCAAAAATCAGCATTTCCGGTTCGTGCAGGACGGTGGTGATGAATTGCACCTTTTGGGCCATTCCTTTGGATAATTCTTCTACTTTCCGATCCCACCAGGCCTCGATTCCGAATTTCTCGAACCAGGCTTTCAATTGTTGAATCGCGTCATGACGGCTCACTCCTTTCAGACGAGCCAGATAAACGGCCTGTTCACCGACTTTCATCTTTTTATAGAGGCCTCTTTCTTCAGGCAGATAACCGATGCGGTTCATGTCGGCAGGTTCCAGTTTATGGTCTTTAAAATAAAGTTCACCCGAATCCGGTCCTGTAATCTGGTTTATAATTCGGATCAGAGAAGTCTTTCCGGCTCCGTTGGGGCCTAACAATCCATAAATAGCTCCTTCCGGGATTTCGATAGATACATCGTCCAAAGCCCGGTGATTGGCATAATTTTTAATAATATTTTTAGCGACAAAAAAACTCATACCTTTTCACTTACAACAGTTACAAAAGTTACAACGGTTATAATGGTCAGGATTCACGTCTAAGATCCTTGTAACCTTTGAAATCTTTGTAACGACATAAATTGCAGAATTAAATTGGTTGATAAAGTCCAAAGACTTTATCAACTTTACCAATTCATTATACCTGCCATTATTATAAATACAAATGCTGATATGTTAATACGCTCCTGTGGTCGGCACATTTACATATTAGCACATCAGCATAACAGATCAGCTGTATTCAGACAGCTTCATTTTCTTCCATTTCGATCATCAATGTCCCCTTCGGAATTTTATCTCCTGAGTTGACATGTATTTTTTTGATTTTACCCGAAAATGGTGCAGCCAGTTTGTTATTCATCTTCATAGCCTGAAGAATCAGAAGAACATCTCCTTCCTGGACTTCCTGGCCCTCTTTCACTTCGATTTGCATAATGGTTCCCGGAATGTGTGAAGTCAGCAGATAGGGATTCGGTTCTTCCCATTTTTTTCGGTTTACCCATTTCTGGGTAAGCTGAGTTTTATATTCTACGCCATTCAGCAGGAATTTTTCATATTTAACAGTCATTTTACCTCCTTTTTAGTGGTTCTGAAACTTTTAAGTCTTTCAGTTTAAAAGTCCGGGAATTCCTGGACTTTATAAACTCTGAACACTGTTAGAACGGAGGAATTCCGTGTTTCTTAGCAGGTGTCATAACGGTTTTATTACCGGAAACTTCGATAGAATGTTTCAATAACAGGCGTGTTTCCGACGGTTCGATCACCGAGTCGATATATCCTTTGGAAGCTGCTACATAAGGATTAGCAAATTTCTCGCGATATTCGGCAACTTTCTGCTTCCGTGTTTCTTCCGGATTAGCAGATTCTTTTATTTCTTTACGGAAAATAATGTTTGCTGCCCCTTCCGGTCCCATTACGGCGATTTCGGCTGTCGGCCAGGCAAACATAAAGTCGGCTTTCAGGTGGCGTGAGTTCATGGCGATGTATCCACCACCGTAAGCTTTACGCAGGATTACCGTCACTTTAGGTACGGTAGCTTCACTATAAGCATACAATACTTTTGCTCCGTGGCGGATCACACCCATATATTCCTGTTCAACGCCCGGTAGATATCCCGGCATGTCTTCGAAGGTCACGATCGGAATATTGAATGCGTCGCAGAAACGGATAAACCGGCCTGCTTTATCGGCAGAGTCGCAATCCAATACACCGGCTAATACCAACGGTTGATTGGCCACGAAACCGATCGTTTCTCCATCTACCCGACCGAATCCGACAACGATATTCTGTGCAAAGTCCTGTTGTACCTCAAAGAAATCGGAATCGTCGGCAACGGCTTTGATAATATCTCTTACATCATAAGGCTGGGTAGGATCTGCAGGAAGGATTTTTTCGATATTGTATTCTGCTTTCGGAGCTTTTGACGGAAAGGCTTTCGCTTTACGTTGATTGTTCCAGGGGATAAAGGTGAGCAGTTTTTTTATTTGTTCGAAACATTCTGCTTCTGTAGAGGCAAAGAAGTGGGCATTTCCACTGATACAGGCATGAACGCGTGCTCCTCCGAGGTCTTCCATACTAACTTCTTCTCCCAGTACTGTTTTTACTACTTCCGGACCTGTGATGAACATTTTGGAAATATTATCTACCACAAATACGAAATCGGTCAATGCCGGAGAATAAACGGCTCCACCAGCACAAGGACCCAGAATAACGGACAATTGAGGGATAACACCGGAAGCCTGTGTATTGCGGAAGAAAATTTCTCCATAACCGGCCAGTGAATCCACCCCTTCCTGGATACGTGCACCACCCGAGTCGTTGATACCGATGATCGGCATCCGCATTTTGATGGCATGATCCATAATTTTGGTGATTTTACGGGCGTGCATCAGTCCTAACGAACCTCCTGCAACAGTGAAATCCTGAGCATAAATAGCAACGGGTTCTCCATAGACAGTACCGGTACCGATAACGACACCGTCGCCGTGAAGAACTTTCTTGTCCATATCAAAATCCTTAGATTGGTGCTCTACGAACATGTCGTACTCGTGGAAAGAACCTTTGTCCAAAATCCCCTCGATACGCTCACGGGCTGTCAATTTACCCATGGCGGCCTGCTTTTTGATAGCATCTTCGCCACCACCCTGAAGTACAATTTCTTTCCTCTTTCTTAAGTCAAGAATATTCCTTTTAAGTGACATAGTAATTTATTTTATTATTAACTTGCGTAATTCCTTCTCAGAAATTAACACACCATTTAAACTGCAAGATTACGTAAAAAAAATGATTTAAAAAATACCTATCTTTATTATACTAATCGGTATCTATTGATATCATTGAGGGTTGAAGTCGAAATTTTAACGGTTTATTTGAAAAATTTACTATTATCTGTATTTATTAATAAATGGGGAGGGGGGAATTTCCTGGCAAAGCCAGGAAGTTCTCTCAACAAACCGAAGGTTTTCAACGACTAATCTCTTAGGTGTAATTAGTTTTTAAACTTGTTCCTTCGCCGCTTACAGTTCATAAAGTTTGTAGACTGATTGAATTCTATCGTTTAAATAGTTTCAGCAGTTTAGAAGTAAGGCCTAATCGCTGTAACTGAAAAGCAGCATGTTTTACTACAAGCTTTGTGTATTTTCATCGCCTGTCGGGGGAAGGGGGATTTGTTCTTCCGGGGTTTTGTGGTGTTGCAGGTAGAGACTGTCGATGATACCGTCGACCAGGCCGATGGTAGGCACGACGATATGCTTCGCTTGGGTATGCTCTGCGACGAGCAGGAAGATATCTGCGGCATTGGTAATGACATCCGCACGGTCGGGTTTCAGATTGTATAACCGGGCACGTTCTTCTAAGGAATAGTTTTTTAGAGTGTTGTTGAGTTGTACTAATTTTTCTACCGGGAGAGTCATTTGATTTTTGGCCGGAAGTTTAGCTAACCGGAACAATTTGTTGATATTTCCACCGGACCCGATGATCGTGATTACCGGGTATTGTTCCCGCAATTTATTCAGGTCTCTTTTCAAACGGTTGTATACGCTGGGAACGACTTTCCCTTTCAACAGACGTACGGTTCCGATGTTGTAAGAACGTGAACTGCGGAGTATTCCTTGATGGATCAAGCTGATTTCCGTGCTACCTCCCCCGACGTCGACATAGATATAATCGGCGTTTTTATCCGCCAGGTATTCGATGTGATTATCGTATACCAAACGGGCTTCTTCCTCTCCGTTGATAATATCTATCCGGATACCTGACTTCCGGGTGATGGTTTCGATTACTTCTTTCCCGTTTGCGGCATCCCGCATTGCCGATGTGGCACAAGCCCGATAGGCATCGACTTCGTATATTTTCATCAGTTGCCGATAAGCCTTCATCAGACGGAGTAGTTTTTTAGCTTTACTGGCCGGTATTTCACCTTGTGTAAATACTTCTTCTCCCAGACGCAGGGGAACCCTTAGAAGGAGCTCTTTTGTAAACAACTGTTCCGATGTTTCGGGATTGATACTTTTGATCAATAATCTGACTGCATTGGAGCCGATATCGATCGCTGCATAATTTACTTTACTCATGGGGTATGTTATTAGTTGTGATTCCTTGTATGTCTTCCTGATAATAGTGATATAAGGCCGATTGTGACCGGAATAGCGAATGGTCTTCGTTTTCCCAGGGGATATTCTGTCCTGTGCCGTCGACTTGTCGTCCCTGCAGAGAGTCTTTCAGGCCATATTCGACGATTCGTTTCAATTCGGTTTGAATTTCCTTATCATAAACGGGGGTAAGTACTTCGATCCGGTTGTCCAGATTCCGGGGCATCCAGTCGGCAGAACCTGTCAGGCAGATCATATCACCTGCATTTTCGAAAATGAAAATTCGCGAATGTTCCAGATAACGGTCGATAATTCCGTTGATCCGGATGTTTTCGCTTATTCCCGGGATTCCTGTGACGATAGAACAATTACCTCGTACCACCAGGTCGATCTTTACGCCTGCGGCCGAAGCTTCATAAAGCTTAGCGATCAATGTCCGGTCTGTAATATGGTTTACCTTTCCTGATATTCGGGCCGGTTTTTGTTTTCTGGCATTTTTGACTTCCTCTTCGATCAATTTCAATAGTTTGGAACGCATATCGTTGGGAGAGACCAGTAATTCTTTGAATTTTACGGGTAGATAAGGTTTCTCAATAAAGTCGAAGACATGCCGGACTTCTTTTACCAGGGTTTTGCGTGCGGTAAAAAGAGTGACGTCGGTATATCGGGTGGCATTCTCTTCATGAAAATTTCCGGTACTGACACAGGCGATATCTCCCTGTCTACCCGATATATATACTAGTTTTGCGTGTATTTTCAGACCTTCGACTCCGAATACGACTTTGATTCCGGCGTCTTGCATTTGTTTAGACCAGCTGATATTCGATGCTTCGTCGAAACGGGCGAGTAGTTCGATAACTACAGTTACTTTTTTCCCGTTTCTGGCTGCTGCGATTAAAGTTTGGATAACCTTGGAATTTTTCGCTACCCGGTAGAGGGTCATTTTTATAGCTTTGACGTTCGGGTCGATCGTGGCTTCCCGGAGTACACGCAAGAAAGAAGAAAAACTGTGATAGGGATAGTGCAGGAAGAGATCGCGGGTACGGATGGTATTCAAGATGCTGTCGTCCCCTGAAAAGTCCGTTTTGAACAATGGAGGCTGAGGGGGATATTTTAAATCGTCACGTTTACAATCGGGAAATTTCATCAGATCTTTCAGATTTTGGTATCTACCGGCTCCGACCTGAGTATCCCAGCGGTCCATACAAAGCATCCGGCTGAGGTGGCGCTGCATAACCGCAGGCATCCGGCTGTCGTATACCAACCGGATCGGTTCCCCGTTTTTTCTGCTTTTCACCCCCTTCGATATTTTTTGCATAATGCTGTTCCGAAGATCTGAATCGAGTTCCATTTCTGCGTCTTTAGTGAACTTGAACGTGTAAGCCTCGAAGTGATCGTAAGGCCGACCGTTGAATATCAGGGGAAGGCAAAAGCGGACGATGTCGTCCAGGAACATCAGGCATATGCGGTCGTCATCGCCGGGGATCCGGATAAAACGGCCGTATGATTGCACCGGCAAAGCGATAATAGCAAAATCTTTTTTAGTTTTTCCTGTGGTTTGCAGACAGACGCTCAGATAGATATGGTCGTCGGGTTGGTCACTGAAATGACGGAAAGAAGAAGTGAAAAGCGGGGTCGTAGAGCCGATCAGTTGTGTTTTGTAAAATTCACGGATATAGTTGGCTTGCTCCTCCTGTAATTCTTGTTCGTTCAGGAGGTAAATCCGGTTTTGCCGGAGTGCTGTATTTATTGCTGTAAATGTTTCCTCGAATTTTTGTGTATACAGGGCATTCAACCGGCTGATTTCCCTGAAGGTTTGAATGGCGGTTTCTCTCTCTGCCTTAATGGTTTTATCCTCATATTCGATGATTCGGTTGAGGGTGGCTACCCGTACCCTGTAAAATTCGTCCAGATTATTGGAGTAGATTCCCAGAAAGGATAACCGTTCGAGTAAAGGAACCGGGGCTTTTTCTGCTTCGGACAGGATTCTCCGGTTAAAATACATCCAACTGATATCCCTTTCCAGGTAGGGAATCTCACCTTTTTTCTTTGTTACTTTCATGGATAAAATACAATGTATTGATTTAATTACGAATGTATTTTATCCATGTTACTATTTAATGACAGAAATGTGACATTGTCGTTGAGGCTGGAATTGTCTTTATAAAATTTCTTTCAGGTGTTTATAATTGGAATTGATCGTATCGATAATCTCCTGTGTCCGGCCGGTCAATAACATTTTATACATGGCTTGTGCGAATCCGGTCATTTGATTCCATTCTATTTGCGGGGGCATAGCCAGTGCATTCGGATCGGTCATTACATTCAGTAGAGCAGCTTCCGGTGAGTTCAAGGCTTCGACCAATACCGGGAGTACATCGTCCGGACGGCTGACGGTATAGCTCTTTATCCCCATCGCTTGAGCCACCAGGGCAAAATCCGGATTTTGCATGTCGGTTTCGTTGTCCGGCAGGCCGGCGACTTCCATTTCGAGTTTTACCATACCCAAAGAACGGTTATTGAATACAATAATCTTGACCGGTAGCTTATATTGGGCGATGGTTGCCAGATCACCCAGTAACATAGAGATGCCTCCGTCGCCGCAGAGAGCGATCACCTGTCTGCCCGGATAGGCGAACGATGCTCCTATAGCCTGGGGCATAGCGTTGGCCATTGTGCCGTGATTGAAAGAGCCTAACATCTTTCGCTGGCCGGAAGCTTTCAGGTAACGGGCTCCCCAGACACAGGTCATACCCGTATCGACGGTAAAAATAGCATTTGCCTGAGCAGTTTCGTCGACCATCGCCATGACATATTCCGGGTGAATCTTATTATCACTGCCTTTGTTTTCGACGTAAGCATTCAGGTCTTTAATTACTTTGGAATAACCGAGCAACTGATCGTTCAGAAAGCTTTTGTCGCTTTTGGCTTGTAAAAGAGGTAATAAAGCTTCGAGTGTCGTCTTGATATCTCCGCATAGCCCCATTTGTACTTTGGCTCTTCGGCCCAGGTGACTGGGATCGATGTCGATCTGAACGATTTTATTGTGAGTCGGTAAAAACGGGCCGTACGGGAAATCGGTACCTAATAAAACCAGTACATCGGCCGCATGCATGCTGTTGTAACCCGATGCCATGCCTAATAAGCCGGTCATCCCTACTTCATTGGGATTATCATATTGGATTTCCATCTTACTTTTGAAAGAATAGGCTACCGGGGCTTTCAACCGATGGGACAATTCGACGATTTCTTCGTGTGCATCTTTGGCTCCGATGCCACAAAACAGGGTTATATTGCTATTGTTGTTCAACAGATCGGCCAGCGCCTGTAATTCGCTATCCGATGGACAGGTGCGGGGATGAGTCGGATAGTTGATCTCTGAAGAAGGAATATTGACCTGGCTTTCTCCGGTCAAATCTCCGGGGATACCGATGACACTGACTCCTCTGCGGGAGAGAGAGGTTTGTATAGCCCCCTGTAGCATGCGGGGGAGTTGCCCCGGTGTAGTCGCTAATTGGTTGTAATAACTGCAGTCGTCGAACAGGCGGATGGTGTCGGTCTCCTGGAAGTAGGTCGTTCCGAATTCACCTGAAATAATGGTAGAAGCGATGGCTAAGACAGGAGCCCCTGAACGGTGGGCGTCATAGAGCCCGTTGATCAGGTGCACATGGCCGGGACCGCTGCTACCTGCACAACAGGCCAGGTCGCCGTGAAGCTGGGCTTCTGCTCCGGCAGCAAAAGCTCCGGTTTCTTCGTGACGTACGTGAATCCACTGAATCCGGCCGTCTTTGCGGACAGCATCGTTAATCTTATTTAAACTGTCACCTGTGACAGCATAAATTCTTTTTACACCGGCTTTTACCAGCATATCTACAATTTGCTCTGCTATGTTTGCCATAATTTAAACGTTTCAATTTTTATATCAAACGAGCTTTAGCCGGAAAGGTTTATTTTTAACTTTAGAATCTGAAGAAAGAAGGCGATAGTTTATAAAATTGAGAGTCCGTAAAGTTTATAAAGTATCCCCGAAGGCCATCGACTTTACAAACTTTACAGACTTTACAACCGATGCTGTTATTTTATGCTTTTGCCTGATCGAGGCGCTTGACAACTTGGCCGTAGATGATCAGGGCAATGGCGGAAGCCAGTGCGATTACAGCAAAATAATACCAGATGTAATGGGCATTACTGCTGGCAGCGAGCCATTCGCTACGAGTGGCGAACAGGCTTTCGTCAGGGCAATATTTACTTAATAAATAGCCGGAAAGTCCGAATCCTAAAATGGAAGACAAAAACGAATGCAGGTGGCTGAAACCCAGGTATAATCCTTCCTCGCCCTTGGGGGCTTGCAGGGAGAAATATTCCAGAAAACGCGGGGAAATAAAAGTTTCCGCCAGTCCCTGGAAGACGATACCTACAACCATCATAAAAGCTACCGGGTGCATGGTCAGAATGGTCGATTCCGGATTCAGCATATTTCCCGAAGCCATGCACAAAGCGGACAACGGCATGATAAACATTCCGACGGTCATCGAAGTAAGGGCTGTCCGGTGACGCATCAGCTGGGTGACCAGGTTGACACACAGCACTACGACCAAAGGGTTGACATTGGCATACCAGGAAGGGGATGCGCCTTCCCCGGCCAGACGGAGTACGTATTTGGGCATGGTTGCATACAATTGATGTTGTACCATCCAGAAACCCGTAATGATCAGGATCAGGATGATCAGCCGGCCGTTAGAACATACTTTTAATAGAGCATTCCAGATTTGCCGGAAAGTTTTTCCCTCTCCGCTGTGTTGAGCACTTTTATAGAAAAACCAGATCGCTATGAGAGCCAGAAAGGTCATACTGGCCGAAAAATAATTCAAGGTGATCAATCCTTCATTCCCTAAAGCCTCTCTAAGGGGTTTTACAATGGTTTTACCCGAGAATGCACCGATATTGACCATGCCGTAAAAGATGGCGAATCCTTTGGCCCGGGTAGCTTCTGTCGTTTCTTTGGCCACCGTTCCCGAGATTACACTTTTGATAAAAGCTCCTCCGATGACGATCAGAGCCATAATCGGGATAATGCCGTATTGCAGGCCACTCTCGGTGAGGCCTTTAAAGACGGTGGTATGCCCATATTCTACCAGTCCGGCACTTTCGAGCCAGGTAGGAAATAAAGCCAGGCCACCGTAACCGATAGTCAATAAGGTGAAAGCCAGGAGCATAGAGTTCCGGAAGCCGATTTTGTCGGCCAAAGCTCCGGCAAAAGTTGGCAGCAGATAAAGGAAAGCGGAGAAAGTACCTGCGATGGTGGCAGCCTGAATGTCATTGAACCCCAATATACGGCTAAGGTAGAGGGTGATCACGATAAATACACCGTAGTAGGCAGCACGTTCGAACAATTCCACGGTGTTGGCCACCCAGAATGCTTTACTGAACCTGATTTTTTCTTTGTTTTTTGCTGTCGTTGTCATACTTTTTTTGTTTTAGATTTTTTAGCACGGGGCAAAACTAGTAAAATAAACCAAAGTATGTATGTTTTGATTAATTTTGTATGTATGAAAACAGATGAAATAAAAACTGAAATCCATCCCTTGGAGCCTTTCTTCCCGCAAGGGGCAAGGCTATTGATGATGGGAAGTTTCCCGCCGAAACGTGAACGTTGGAAAATGGATTTTTACTATCCTAATTTTCAGAATGACATGTGGCGTATCTTTGGATTGGTATTTTTCGACGACAAGGAACATTTTCTGACGGCAGATAAAAAATCATTTTGCGAACAACGGATCCGGGATTTTCTTATCCGGCAAGGAATTGCCTTGACCGATTCCGGCCGGGAGGTCGTTCGGCAGAAAGATAATGCCTCGGATAAATTTTTGGAAATCGTCCGCAAGATCGATTTGTCCGACGTACTGCGGCAATTACCGCACTGTGTAGCCATTGCGACAACAGGGCAGAAAGCGACGGACACTTTGCTTTCTCTGGTCGAAGCCTCTCAGCCACCGGTAGGAGGTTTTTCGACTTTTCATTTCGAGGATAGAACGATCCGGTTATACCGCATGCCCTCTTCTTCCCGTGCCTATCCGAAACCCTTGCCTGAAAAGGCAGCGGTTTATAAGCGTATGTTCGGGGAGGTCGGTGGTTTCTTTTAGAGAAAGGGCATCAGATTTCTTTCTCTATCAGATAGACGTTGCGGTCGGTAGCCGAACGGGATACCAGCTCGGCTACAAAGCCGGCTAAAAACAGTTGGGTCCCGAGGATCATACAAACCAAAGAAATATAAAAATAGGGATTATCGGTTACCAAACGGGCCCTGATCCCTTGTGAAAGACAGATCAGTTTATCTATACCGATCCAGCCGGCTGCACAAAACCCGATGATAAACAGCAAGGTTCCTATAGCCCCGAACAGATGCATCGGTTTTTTGGCAAAACGGGTAATAAAGGTGATAGACAACAAATCCAGCATTCCATTGATAAATCGGTTTAAACCGCCGAATTTGGTTACTCCGTATTTCCGTGCCCGGTGCTGTACGACCTTTTCTCCGATTTTAGTGAAGCCGGCCTGTTGGGCCAGGATAGGGATATAGCGGTGCATTTCTCCGTATACTTCGATGCTTTTCACAACTTTATTCTTGTAAGCTTTGAGCCCACAGTTGAAATCGTGCAGATGGATCCCTGAAAATTTCCGGGCTGTCGCATTGAATAATTTGGTGGGTATTGTCTTTGATTTCGGATCGAATCTTTTTTTCTTCCAGCCGGAAATCATGTCGTAATCTTCGGACATGATCATTTGATAAAGAGCCGGTATTTCGTCCGGGCTATCCTGCATATCGGCGTCCATCGTAATGACAACATCTCCTTGGGCATTCTGGAACCCGCAGTGTAAGGCTGCGGATTTACCGTAATTCCGCCGGAATTTTATGGCACGGATATGTTTGTTTTGGGTAGAAAGGGTTTCGATGAGTGCCCAGGAATTATCGCTACTGCCATCGTCTACCATGATGATTTCATACGTAAAATGATTCGCTGCCATGACCCGTTCGATCCAGGCTGTTAGTTCCGGCAGAGATTCGTCTTCATTATATAACGGTATAACGACTGATATGTCCATGATCTGAAAATTACGGTTAAATAAATTCATTTTTTCGGGTGCGCCTGAGTAATCCTGCCAGGAGCAAGGAGAAAATAAATCCGGTGAATATTTTATTGAATGTTTCTGCAAAGGCAATTGTAGCAGGCGTTGTAAACGCTTTTAACATCGAGATCATATTTTCGGTGAAAGCCGAATCCGAATACACCTCTTTGAACGTCGTTTCTATTGAAGTCAGATAATTCTCCAGTAATTCCGGATGGTGACGATAGAGATAGAATACAAAGCATCCGTAGATGACCGAGGCTACAGCGATCAGATAGGTACAAGCGCCCAGTGCTTTCCCGTAAGACAGACAATTATCCGGCAATTCGTCCCGGTATTTACGAACTCCGATAAATGCTCCGACGATGGAGAGCAGCAGGATCACATTGTTCAATTGCGGATTGAGACTGACTCCCCGTCCTGAACGGTAGTAGGCATAAGCTACAGCAATAAAACTCAGTCCGACGAATAAACCGAACAGGGTATTTTGTGAAAAAAAATTCTTTTTCTTCGAAGGTTCCATGTATTTTTCTTTATCCTTACAATAAATCGGCTTGTTTACGCAGATAGATCTTTTCTCCTTCTGTCAGCGGACTGTCGGCCGACAGGTAGTTGAACCTGCAAAGATTTTTGAGCCGTACTCCGTATTGCTGTGAGATACTGTACATGGTATCTCCGGCTTTTACACGGTGGAATTCGTATCCCCGTGCCGCTTTGCTCTTTTTCTTTTTCAGGAAGACCAATTGACCGGGGTCCAGGGTACTGCTGGATTTGTCGTTGTATTGTAATAATTTTTTAAGTTTGATTCCGTAATAACCGGCAATTTTTTCAAAAGAATCGCCCGGCATTGTTTCTATACAGATAATGCCATTGCGCATTTCTTCGCGGTTACGGTAGTTGGTAGTATTCGGGTGGTCCTGGGTTGCTACACTTTGGGCAAATTCTTCTGCAGTGATCGTCGGCGGTGTACCCGGTCTTTTGATCGAGCGGTCGAATTTGTACAATTCTTCTTCTTCGATAATTTTAATCAGCATATTGGCATATTGCGGGTTGGTCGCATATCCGGCGGCTTTCAACCCTTTCGCCCAGGCTTTATAATCTGTAGTAGGAATACTGAATAAACCGGCATAACGGGGACGGCTAGTCAGAAAATCACTGTGGTCGATCCACGATTGTTCGATATTTTTATATTTCCGGAAACATTCGTCCCGGGTATCGTCGTCCATGGTATATGTATCGCCGTTCCAGGTTTCGTGGCATTTGATCCCGAAATGGTTGTTGGCATTGACGGCCAGTTCCGATTCGCCGCAACCGGATTCGAGAATACCTTGTGCAAGCGTGATGCTGGCCGGAATTCCGGTCCGTTCCATCTCGCGGATAGCTATATGTTTGTATTTGCGGATAAACTCTTTACGTTTGTCTGCCATAACATTAAAGCTGATGAGCAACAGGCTAAGCAATACCAATATTTTCATACTCTTTTTCATAACACTCACTCGTTGGCTTCAGGCATTTACCTTGCAAAAGATAAATGCTGATTTTTCAATTTCCGGTTTATAATTATTCTGTATCTTAGGGGGGTAAAAATAGTAAAAAATAGTGATGGATAAAAGAGAACTGAAAATAGATTATTTTGTGTGCCGGAATTCAGTGCCCGCATGCTATGAGGAATTGTCTGAAAAAGCTCTGGCTGCTGCCGGCAAAGCTTATTGCATCTATTCCGATTTTGCTGTCGGAGCGGCTGTTTTGCTGGAAAATGGAACGATCGTTTTAGGCAATAATCAGGAAAATGTGGCTTATCCCAGTGGACTATGTGCAGAACGGACGGCTTTATTTTATGCTAGTGCTGCTTATCCGGATGTTCCGGTCAAGGCATTGGCTATTACAGCTTGTTTTAAAGGGCGTCCCAGAAAAGAGGTCGTTTCTCCTTGCGGGGCTTGCCGGCAGGTGATGGCGGAAGTAATCCGGCGTTACGGCCGGGATTTTGATGTACTGATGATAGGTGAAGAAGAAACGGTAGTGATAAAAGCCTCTTCCTTGTTGCCTTTTAGTTTTGAATATATAGGCTGATCCGGTAACCGGGGCCCGAAGTTTTTACACCGCCTCTACCTGAATTTTTCCTTTCGGGGTAGGAGTAAATACCAGGCGTTTGTGCAGAAGGGTTTGGGTGTTGAGATTGATCACCAAAGCCGGATCGATGGTTTTTCCATTTACCCGGATTTCAAAATGTACGTGGTCGGTGGTGGCCCGGCCTGTTTCGCCGGTAATAGAAACCGGTGTACCTGCTTTCACATGATCGCCCGAACGGACCAGGTGTTTGGAATTATGGGCGTATACCGTTTCCAGGCCGTTGTAATGACGCACGACGACTACGTTGCCATAACCCCGGCTCCAACCTGTCATTCTGACGATCCCGTCGAAAGCTGCCAGAACGGTGTCCCGACGATTGATTTTCAGGTCTATGCCGGTATGATTTCTTCCATTCCGTCGTCCATAAGGAGATAATACCCTTCCGCCGGGCAGGGGAAAAACAAAAGCACCCTCTTCCAGGTCGGCCAGGTCTAATACCAATTCGGGCTGGCGGACGAAAAATTGATCGTCTGCATAACCGACCATCGTTTTTTCGATCCGGTTAAAAGAATCCCGGACTTCTGGTTTCGGTTCGAAGAATTCGACGGGCTCCGCTTTATAAAAAGCATATTCGATCGGAGAAGTTGCTAAAAGACTGTCTGGGATAGTAAATACAGGAACAGGGGTATAAGTTAACTGAGTGGGAATTGTGGCTTGACGTGAACAAGAATAAAATCCTGCCAAACTCAAAATAACAGCAACCAGTGCTCTGTTGTGCAATCTCATACTGTATCTTTTTGGTGAATATTAAGTTAGAAATGACTGTTTTTACTATTAAAAAGACAAATTAGATCATTCCTGAAACGCAAAGATAATTGAAAAAGTTTCAAAACCTACTGATTGTCTATAGATTACAACTTTATTTAACATGTTAACGTTTTCTGTTAAAGCATTGTTTTCGTTGCTTTTACCTGTTTATTTTTAATGAATTGAAGTTATTTGTACTACCTTTGTGCCCACTTTTAAATTAGGAAAAACGGGTTCGGATTTTAATAAATCGACTATGGAATGGATAAATAGTATATTGATAGAACACAGTGTCATACAGGCTGTTGTTGTGATTGCTATGATCTCGGCTTTAGGATTGGCTTTGGGAAAGATCAGCGTCTACGGAGTTTCGCTGGGGGTTACTTTTGTTTTTTTTGCCGGAATTGCGGCCGGACATTTCGGCTTGTCGATAGATCCCCAAATGTTGAATTATGCCGAGAGTTTTGGATTGATTATTTTTGTTTATGCCTTGGGATTGCAGGTCGGGCCTGGTTTTTTCGGTTCGTTCCGGAAGGGAGGTATGACATTGAATATGCTTGCATTTGCTGTGATCTTGGTGGGCACGGCAATGACTTTGGGCTTTCATGTGGTGACAGGCGTGTCGTTGCCCGATATGGTAGGTATATTGAGTGGTGCTGTGACCAATACCCCTGCTTTGGGGGCTGCACAGCAAACTTTGAAGCAGATGCATATCGATGCGGCTGATCCTGCTTTAGGGTGTGCGGTGACCTATCCTTTAGGAGTGGTCGGTGTCATTCTGGCGGTTATCGTATTGCGTAAGATATTTCCTCGCCGGACGGCAGAAACCGTTGTGGCAGAAGATAAAAGCAAGCACACTTTTATTGCCGGTTTTGAAGTCCGCAATCCCGGAATTTTTGGGAAGAATGTAAAAGAAGTAGCTCATCTTGCGGCACATCGATTTGTTATTTCACGCTTATGGCGCGATGGGAAAGTGACGATCCCCACTTCCGATACGGTATTGCTCGAAGGAGACCGTTTGCTGGTGATTACCACCGAGGCTGAGGAAGAATCCTTGCGTATCCTTTTCGGTGAAGAGGAAAAGGTGGATTGGAATAAAAAGGATATCGACTGGAATGCCATCGATAGCCAGTTGGTTTCCCAGCGTATTGTCGTGAGCCGTTCGGAGATCAATGGAAAGAAATTGGGATCCTTACGTTTGCGTAATCATTATGGTATCAATATCACCCGTATATATCGGGCTGGGGTACAGTTGTTGGCAACTCCCGAGCTGGTACTGCAATTGGGAGATAAATTGACCGTTGTGGGTGAAGCTGCTGCTATCAGCAATGTGGAGAAAGTGTTGGGAAACCGTATTATTAGTCTTAAAGAACCGAATTTGATCGCCGTATTTGTGGGGATTGTGTTGGGTTTGGCTGTCGGGGCTATTCCCTTTTCTATCCCCGGAGTCAGTTTCCCTGTCCGTTTGGGAATAGCAGGCGGACCGATTATCGTCGGGATTCTGATGGGGGCGTTCGGACCGCGTTTACATATGATTACTTATACGACCCGGAGCGCCAATCTGATGCTCCGGGGATTGGGACTTTCCATTTATCTGGCTTGTCTGGGGTTAGATGCCGGGGTACATTTCTTTGAGACGGTGTTTCGTCCCGAAGGGCTGCTGTGGGTAGCTTTGGGATTTGCGATCACTTTTGTACCTGTTGTCCTGGTGGCCGTTATCGCTTTGAAATTGATGAAAATAGATTTCGGTTCCCTGGCAGGGATGTTGTGTGGAAGTATGGCGAATCCGATGGCGTTGAATTATGTCAATGCGACCGTCGAGGGAGATAATCCGGCCGTATCTTATGCGACGGTATATCCGCTGTCCATGTTTATCCGTGTGATTTTTGCTCAATTGATCTTAATGTTGTTTTTGTAGGTTCTGGATGTTTTTCCTGTCAGGATTTTTAAGCCCTATTCTTTATGTTGACGGGAAATACCGACGCTGGATCCGTCTTTCATCCGGATATACCCGCCGTCACTTTTGATATAACTTTTCATTTCGTTCAGATTGATCAGATGGGATTGATGTACCCGTAAAAAGTGGTAGGGGACGAGCAGCTCATCGAACTCTTTCAGCGTTTTAGAAACGACTAATTGCTGTCCGTCTTTCAGATAAAAGGTAGTATAGTTATTTTCAGCTTTACAACGGACAATAGAACCGATTTCTATAAATTCGATTTTATCGGCTAGAGAGAGGGCCGGGGTTTTGTGTTTATCCGGCAGTTTATTGTTTTGGAGTAAATGGAGCATTTGCCGGTTTTCTGCTTGGGTACTGATTTTTTTCTTCGCTTTTGTAACTGCCTGGATCAGTTCATCGATATCTGTCGGTTTAAGAATATAATCTAAGGCACTGAATTTGATGGCCTGTATCCCATAGTGGTCATAGGCAGTGACAAAGATCACTTCAAAATGAATTTCCGGCAGGTTTTCCAGTAATGAAAATCCATTGCTTCCTGGCATTTCGATATCCAGAAAAACCAATTCGGGTTGAAGGGACACAATGATTTCATAAGCTTCGGCTGCTGAACTACAGCAGTCGATAATATCGATTCCCGGGCAATGTTTCAACAGAAGTTGCCGTAGGTTTTCGCGGTTCTTTTGTTCATCTTCGGCAATAATAGCTTTTATATTCATCAGGTGACAGATTTGGTTACAAAATTGCTTCTCCGTATTTGGAGAATAACTGTTCGTAGATGTTTTTACCCTGCTCTAGTGTTGCGGCAAATTCTTTGTAAGTCATTAAATGTCATATATTTGTGTAATTGAAAAAGAAATTGTGATGTTTGTAAAGTGCCTGATTGAAAAAGCAATCGGCAGCTCCCCGGCCTTGGTCGGTGAAGCAGGCTTCTCCGATTTCGGATGATCAGAGAATCTTCCGGCATCAGCTGAATAGGGCTTACTCCGATCCCTCCTCGTGCAGGTTGGGATAAATGAATGTCAACGGTATAACTGCTGTCTGCATGAAATTCCAAGGGGTAGGAGTGATTGCCCAGGGATAATTGGGCATCTTCTGCGGACAGGGGAAACAGGGGATATAAGTGAGATGTACATTAGGGTGTAACGGGAAAGAAACTTCGATCAGACGATAGTCGTATTCGGGTTTATCCGGGGTATCTCCGGATAAAAAGGGAAGGAGTATCCGATCGGCCAGGAGGGTAATGTTGAACGACGTGGACCTCCTGGCTTGCATATGATTGTTGTGTGCTTTGATACCTGCCGGAATGATTTCGTATTCGAATATATATAGTTGGAGTCACTGAAGGTATTGGTGATTTTTTTCCATTTGTGTAATGGAACTTCTACCGTTAACAACGGCTTTTCGTAAGGTAAGTTGTTTTTCTGCTAATAGAAATCGAAATAGTATTGAAAATTGTCGGTGAAGTGGGAACTCGGTGAGGTTTGTTTTTGGTTTAGGTATACCTGTTCGAGATAGAATACAATTGGGGTTTTCCGGCTGGATTTTTCGGTGACTTTTCTACGGAGCAGAGTCTTCATAACGTTTTCGACTTCGGAGGGAGAAACTGCGTGTAAAGGAAACGACAG